>NZ_JAMBOQ010000004.1:0-300000 GCF_023715685.1 Priestia aryabhattai | reverse complement strand
CAAGCTGTATTTTGGCAGAAAGTGCGATTAGCAAATCTGTCATTTTTGTATCTTCTCCGTATCGCTTGCCCGGAGCTGACACAACTACCAGCTTTCTCTCTTTATCAGACGTTACAATATGCGCAACCTGTTTAAATTTCTCTGCGCTTGCAACTGAACTCCCGCCAAACTTCGCAACCTTCATGTTTGAGACACTTCCTTACTTTGTTTTTAATATTCGATTATTGTAACATATTTTATCAAGTAGAAAAGCTTATCTATCTAACTTTTCTAAAAATTAAAGGAATACTAACGTAATTGTACTCTCATAAAGAACAAATGTCTACTACAAAAACACAAATAAAGACTGATTTTACATCATGTAAAATCAGTCTTTATTTGTTATTCTGCTTTTGGCTTTTTTAATACACCTACAAGGACCGCTGTTACAATTGCACCAATTAAAATCGCTAGTGCATATAAAAGAGGGTTTCCTTGTACAATTCCGATAACGAATACACCGCCGTGTGGTGCTGGTAAACCGATGTGGAACATCATTGTTAAAGCACCTGCTACTGCAGCACCGATAACCGATGCGGGAATAACGCGGCCTGGGTCAGCTGCTGCGAATGGAATCGCACCTTCTGTGATAAATGAAAGACCCATTACATAACATGTTTTACCTGTTTCACGCTCTTGACGAGTAAATTTATTTTTGAACAAAGTTGTCGCAATAGCCATACCTAATGGTGGAACCATACCGCCTGCCATAATCGCTGCATGAGGTGCATAGTTTCCAGCATCAATCATTGCAATACCAAATGTAAAGGCTGCTTTGTTAATAGGACCACCCATATCAATAGCCATCATACCGCCTAAGATAATACCTAGTAACACTAAGTTACCTGTACCAAATCCACTTAACCAGTGCGTTAATCCTTTGTTAATTGCACTAACTGGTTCATTTACAACATAAAGCATAATCAGTCCTGAGATGAAAATCCCAAATAGCGGATAAAGAAGAACTGGTTTAATTCCATCAAGCGCTTGCGGTAAACCGCTGAATAATTTCTTTAATCCCACTACTACATAACCCGCTAAGAAACCAGCGATTAAACCACCTAAGAAACCGCCTCCACCAGAAGCTGCTAAAAGACCTGCAACCATACCAGGAGCTAAACCAGGACGATCAGCAATACTCATTGCAATGAACCCTGCTAGTACCGGTACTAGTAAGAAGAATGCATTATCTCCGCCAATTGTTTTTAGCGCCGCTGCAAACGCATTGTACGTTGGATCTTTTGGTTCTGCTGAGTGAATACCAAACATAAATGAAATGGCAATTAAGATCCCGCCACCTACAACAAACGGAAGCATTGCTGATACACCGCTCATTAGGTGTTTATAAAACCCTGTACGCTCTGATCCTTTACTTTCTCCGCCTTCTTTGCTGCCACCGCCGCCGCTGTATACAGGAGCGTCTCCTTTTAACGCGCGGTTAATTAATTCTTGAGGCTTTCGAATTCCTTCAGCTACTGGAACTTGAATGACTTTTTTACCTGCAAAACGTTCCATTTCCACTTGCTTGTCCGCTGCAACAATAATAGCGGTAGCGTTTTCAATTTCTTCCTTCGTCAACGCGTTTTTAACACCGCTGGAACCGTTTGTTTCAACTTTGAGTGTCACATTCATGTCTTTCGCTTTTGCTTTTAAGCTGTCCGCTGCCATATATGTGTGTGCAATTCCTGTTGGACAAGCCGTTACAGCAAGCACTAATTGATCTGAAGCTGTATCCACTTCTTCTTCCGGCGCTTCATTTTCAGTTTCTTTATCATCAATTGCTTTAATAACTTCATCAATTGATGATGCCGTTAGCAACGTTTTTCGGAACGATTCGTCCATTAATAACGTAGACAAACGAGATAGTGTTTCTAAGTGAGCATTATTCGCTCCTTCACTCGCTGCAATCATGAAGAATAAGTGTGCGGGCTGTCCGTCTAATGATTCATAATCAATACCTTCTGTTGAGCGTCCAAATGCAATGGCCGGTGTTTTAACCGAGTTTGTTTTTGCATGTGGAATGGCAATGCCTTCCCCAATTCCCGTTGTGCTTTGAGATTCACGATTTAAAATTGCTTCTTTATAGCCAGCTCGGTCGCTTAAGCGACCAGCTTCGTCTAATTTTCCAACTAACTCATCAATAACATCAGCTTTTGATGTGCTCTTTAAATCAAGAATGATTGTATCTTTTTTTAATAATTCAGTAATCCTCATTCTCGGTTCCCCCTACTCTACCTTTGTGATTGACACTTGTTCACGAAGCGTCTCTACATCTTCTGCTGTACATAATTCAAGTGAGAATGCTGTGGCACTTCCTGAAGCGACTCCTGTTTGAAAGGCTTCTAACAAATCTCCTTGTTTTACATAAGAAGCAATAAATCCAGCTACAAGTGAATCTCCAGCTCCAACAGAATTTTTCACTGTTCCTTTAGGAACTGTGGCACTGTAGACACCGCTTTCGTTAATAAGAAGGGCTCCATCGCCTGCCATGGATACAACGACGTTTTGCGCTCCTTGTTCCACGAGCTTCTTACCGTATACTAGCGCATCTTCTGCACTGTTTACTTCTACATCAAACAATTCTGCAAGTTCATGATGATTCGGTTTGATAAAAAACGGCTTGTGAGACACGACGTCTAGCAAGGTTTTCCCACTTGCATCTACTACAACTTTTACTCCGTTCGCTGCTGCTAGCTCAGTTAACGTTTCATACACAGAACTTGGAAGCGTTTTCGGTATACTCCCCGCTAATACGAAGATATCGCCTTCAGTCATTTGCTTTACTTGATTCAATAAAGACTGAAGCGCTTCGTCTGTAATAGCAGGTCCTTGACCGTTAATTTCTGTTTCTTTTTCTGTTTTTAACTTTACGTTAATACGCGTATCTCCATCAACTCTTGTAAAAGCTGTTTCGATATTCTCCGCTTTTAAGTAGTCTTCGATATAGGTTCCTGTAAAGCCGGCTACAAAACCGAGAGCTTTATTATCAACACCTAATCGCTTTAAAACGCGAGAGACGTTAATGCCTTTTCCTCCTGGAAACTTGGCTTCATTCGTTGTGCGGTTAAGTCCGCCTTCTTCGAATGCTGAAACATGTACTACGTAATCAACGGATGGGTTCAAGGTACATGTATAAATCATGATTTCACAACCTTTATGTCTGTTTTGTTTGCATACTGTATAAGTACATCGCTAGGTACGTCATTTGTTATAATTTTTGCTTCATGTAAATCGGCTATTTTCGCAAAGCTTGTTTCAAAAAATTTAGTAGAATCTGATAAAATATAAGATTCTCTAGCCAGCCTCATTGCCGTTTGCTTGATTAATGCTTCTTCTGGATCAGGAGTTGTATATCCATATTGATGGTGAATCCCATTTGCTCCCATGAAACACTTATCAAAACGGTACTGCTCAAGACTTAAAAGGGCTCCATTGCCAATTAAAGCGCCCGTTTTATGTTTAACAGATCCCCCAATTAAATAGAGGGTGATACCTTGTTCTAGCATCGGGTTTAAATGCATTAAACCATTTGTCACCACAACTACATCTTTTTGCTTTAAAAAAGGAATCATTTCATACGTTGTAGTTCCTGCATCTAAAAAAATACAGTCACCTTCATTTATAATGGAAGCCGCATACTCTGCAATGTTTCGTTTATCTTGAACATTTTTAGCAGATTTTTCGATAACGCTCAGTTCGATTCGTTTACTGCGAATAAGCGAAGCGCCACCGTGAACACGTTTGAGCATTTGCTCTTCTTCTAGTTGACTTAAGTCTCTTCTAATTGTGGATTCCGAAGCGCCTGTAACTTCGATAAACTCTTGCACTTTTACAAGTTCTTTCTCTTTTAAAAGTTTTAAGATTAGTTGATGTCTTTCCGGCGTTAACATGTTCTAGCTCCTTTTTCAAAAAAGCGTTTTCATTTATTTCATGTACTTACTTTATCACGGTTTACATTCAAAATCAATCATAAAAAATCAAAAACATTCATTTTTTTAATTACAAAATAAAGTTTTTTGAACGAACAATTAGATTTGTATTTGTTTTAATAATAGTTAATACAAAAGGAAATAAGCTGGTAACTCAAGAATTTGTCTACTTTTCTCATTATATGTAAAGGTTTTCTTCTACTCAATTAGCTATGACTGTTTTTGACTATTTCTTGACCGATTGAATTTTTCCTGACTGAATCAAGCTTAGCTTGTCCTGATTTAATAAAAGCCTATACACTAAAAAAGTTGTCCACCTTTTTGGACAACTCGAAGTGACCCATCATTTAAATAGAAACAGAAGCATATATAATATGGAAGCAAGGGCAGAAGAAATAGCTAAACTTGAGATAAAACGAACGAGTCTTTTTTTAATGAACTGCGTTAATTCGATTTCTCTTACTTGAGTTTTTTCATTTTGCATACAATATCCCTTCTTTAATTAAAATTTCCTAGTAGCTAGAAGTTACTACTCGCAGAATATGCTTTTATGTATTGTATGCAAGCGTTAAAAAAAAGATACAAAACGAACAAAAAAGCTACTCTTAGCTAGAGTAGCTTTCATCTTTCCACACATTTGCTTCAATTACTGCATCCGCTCGAATCGAATATGTATAACAAGGGCCTGTAACCATCAGCGTATTCGACTGCAGCGAGACTTTATCAATCGTCACTCGTTCATATCTTTGAATATGTCCTGCTTCATAGACGTGAAGCGTTACTGGATGATGCTCCGAGTAACTGTTCATAATGACATTTTCAATATGCTCAATCTTTTCTTTTTCCAATCCTAAAGGCTGCTTATGCGCCTCGGGACTGTACATTTTTTTCATTTTCTCTAAATGCTCGGGCATTACTAACTTCGCATACTGTTTTAATTCATCTTGATACACGTTCATTCTCCCCCTTGACTCTTGCTTCTATTTTACCGAACGAACATTCTCATTGCAAAACTTTTTAATCAAAATAAAAGCAAACAATTCATTTTTTCATACTCCATAAAAACTGTCAAAAGATTTTATGCTGATAGCAGAAATTGATTTTTAAAAAAATAATAATATCCCATCTTTAATTCGGCCTCTAGAGTTGGTATAATACATTGTCATGACTGTGTTTTCGGAGTTTTTGATGATTGGAGGTAACGTTCATGATCAATAAAATAAAAGAAATTATCCTCATTATTCTAGGGAGCCTTATTTTCGCACTGGCCATTAATTACTTTGCTATTCCAAATGAATTAGCAGAAGGCGGCGTAACCGGTGTAACAATGATTACCTATTATGTACTAGGCTGGTCTCCGGGTATCACAAACTTTATATTAAACGGTTTGCTGGTACTGATCGGATACAAATTGCTTCACAAACGTGTGATTGCTTACACAATTATATGTATTATTTTCACATCTCTATTCCTACATATAACTGAAGGACTGGGAAATCCTCTTGACGATACGTTACTGGGGGCTATTTTTGCTGGTATTTTTGCTGGTGTAGGACTCGGACTTGTGTTTAGAGGAGGCGGAACTTCTGGAGGCTCTGCAGTTATTGCCCGCTTAGCTAATCAATATCTAGACTGGAATATTAGCAAAACGATGCTAGCAATTGATTTATTAGTTGTAGCAAGCGCTTATTTTGTCATCGGTGGAGAAAAGACGATGTACACGGTTATTTCTCTTTACATCGGAACAAAGGTGCTTGATTATATCATTGAAGGACTCAACCCCCGCAAAGCAATCACCATTATTTCACACCGTTCAGCTGAAGTAGCCGAACAAGTCAATAAAAAGATGCAACGCGGCGTCACTGTCTTCTCTGCTCATGGAAGCTATACAAAAGAAGCAAAAGACGTATTGTACGTGGTTGTGAACAAACAAGAACTGCTAGAGTTAAAGCGTATTATTCATAAAGTCGACGAACAAGCTTTTGTTGTTGTCCACGATGTGCGCGACGTTTTTGGAGTAGGCTTTACTATTCCAAAAGCCAGCTGAAAACCCGCTATAAAAAAGCGGGTTTTTTCTATTATATATGTTTGCGCTGAAAATACAGTAAACCCGCTGCTACAAAAAGCAGAAAGCTGCTTATAATAACCACTAAGAAAGTCTGTGTAGTCAGCATCAACTCCCATGATGCTTTTCCGGTTACACCTAACATTCCATACGTTGGCTGAGTCCAAGGGTACCAGGGGCCAAATCGTTCAGAATTAACAACAAATAAATTCGGTAGTGTTAAAATGACATTGACTGTTAAAGATGCTCCAAAGCTAGAAAGTGCCATCGATACAACTAGCATAAACGCAATAATTGGCAACACTGCAATCCAGCCGCTTAGCATATTTCCAGCCATCATTTTTAATGGAATAGTACCGGGGTAGTCTTTCAAAACGCTAATCCCTAACAAAACAACAAATACAAATACTTGAAGAATTCCCATGAAAGCTGCTGCTGTGATTAATTTTGCTCCGTAAACTGATTTCCTTGTTACAGGAAGAGATAATAATTGTTTCCAACCTCCTGCTTCGTGTTCATATCGGCAAACAAACGATGTTACTAACCCGCCAGTTAACGGAAAAAGCAATAATCCGTGAACATTGGCAATGAAGGCACTTGCCATGAGCCATTTTATTTTTCCACTTGGCATCGCCTGATCACCCACAAAAAGGATAGCAGCGATAAGAATAGGATTAACAAAAAGATATACCCAGGCTTTTGTTTTAAACAATTTAAACCATTCTACCTTACATAATTGCAAAAACATTCAAGCCACATCCTTTCTGATAAAGTGAAAGGCGCCTGCACCATATAAAAAAATGCCGATAATCGCACCTGTTATCATATACGTATTCCGGTAATCGGAAAACACTAGCATCGGCCATTGCCAGATAAACCAGCTCGGCAAGTCTCCCATACCACTCATTATCACACTCATCATAATACCTAGTGCAAGAGAACCGCTTTGATTTTTAAAAAGCATAGATAGCCATATTTGAATAGCTACAAACGGGATGGCCGAAAAGAACGGATAAAAGTTATAAACAAAAAGAGTTTTCCAAGAAGGCGGAAGACCAAAGCCCAACCACCACCCTAGCCCGATTATACTGATCAATAGAACAGCAGAAGCGATGAGTAACATAGCCATAACTACTATAAATTTTCCCGTATAAACACTTAGTCTGCTTACAGGTAAGCTCAGTAGCTGCTTCCAGGAGCTTCTATGATATTCAACATGCGCTATATTTGAAGCAAGAATCGTTCCTCCCAGTAAAAAAGCTGTTGGAAGTGTAATGTTTATTTCATGAAAAAGACCTTCCCACACATTTGGATTTTGTTGAATTAAATATTCATATCGAACGCTATAATCAACCAGTGTTAAGCCTATTACACCCGCTGGACCTAAAAGTAATAAAAGCCAGAGCCCTTTTCTTTTTAATTTCATACACTCAGCCTGCAGTATTTTCATGAACATGTTCATTCTCCTCGCTCGTCAGCTTTAAAAAGATATCTTCTAGTGATTTTGTTTTTTCTTCAACGCGATAGATAGAGACATTTTCTTGCACGAGCTGATAAACGAGATGTGCCACTTGCTCATGATCAATATAATCTAGAAGGAGACTGTTTTTATCGATAGTAGGTACAAATCCGTTTGTTAATAGTATCGTTTTTGCCTTTTCTATCTCCCCTATTGTAAATGCCACTTGATGGTTGGCCTTTTTGCGAAGCGATTCAATTGACCCATTAAATAGCATCTTTCCTTTTGTAATAATGCCTACTTGAGTCGCTAAGTGGTCAATTTCATAAAGTAAATGACTTGAAATCAACACGGTAACTCCGTTTTTTCTTGGCATTTCTTTAATCAATGAACGGATTTCTTGAATTCCTGCAGGATCTAGTCCGTTGGTTGGTTCATCTAAGATTAATAAACGAGGGTTTCCGAGAAGTGCAGAAGCAATACCAAGCCGCTGTTTCATCCCAAGAGAAAAGCCTTTAACTGGACGATTTGCTTCTTTTGTTAATTTTACAATATCTAGTACTTCATCCACTCTTTTTTTAGAGACTCCCAGTATTTTGCGAAGTACTTCTAGATTTTCTCTTGCCGTTAAATGAGCATAATAGGAAGGGCTCTCTACAAGTGAACCTATCTTTTTTAATGCTCGAATATGCTGCCTGTGGTTTTTTATACTTTCTCCAAACAGCTCGATTTCGCCGCGCGTTGGCTTCATTAAACCGAGCAGCATTCGAATCGTTGTGGTCTTCCCTGCTCCGTTGGGTCCTAAAAAGCCATAGATTTCTCCTTCTTTAATGGATAGATTCACTTCACTTACAGCTTCTACTCCTTTAAATACTTTTATCAGCTGAGTCGTTTTAACAATTTCCACTTTTATCACCTCTCTATTACTATAAACAGAGAAAGTTAAGAGGAAGGAAAAGAAAGGTTAAAATTCGTTTAAAAAAGCGAGTGAATTAGTCCCTCGCTTCGTACGTAATTTGAATATCCGTTCCATTTTTCGTTGAATGAATCGACCACGTTAACTCCATTTCTTTAATCATTGCATCAACAATAGCTAGACCTACACCATTTTGTTTTGTCTCGCTATTCTTTTTAAAGCCTGACCCTTTATCAAAAATGATAAGGGAAGATGAACCATTATTTTGAACAAGACGAAAACCGATAAAGCGACCTTCTTTAGCATGACGAATCACGTTTTGACATAAATTATCTATTATTCTTTCTAACCACTGTACATCTCCGTACCAGTATATGGACTGAGACGACAGTTGAATACCCACTTCCATATTCGCTTCCTCAAATAGTGGATACCACTGAGCAATGCTTTTTCTGAGAAATCGAACCATGTCAATTTCCTCTTCTCGATACGGATATTTTCCATTTAACAGCAGCGTATAGGAAAATAAATTATCTATTAAACTGCTGACAAATTCTACTTTAGTATCAATCACCTCAAGAGCTTGTTGAACATTCAACGTCACTTCTTCGTTTTTCAGTTGATAGATATGAGTTCGAACAGTCGTGAGTGGTGTTCGTAAGTCATGCGATAGACTCATAATTAAGTCTTGCCGTAGCTGTTCTTCTTGCTGCTCTCGATTCCGACTTTCATGAAGCTGTTTAACCATTTGATTAAACGATTGTTCTAGCTGCCCTATTTCATCCGTGGAGCCAGATACAACAGGCAAGGGAATTCCTTGTTCGTCTTTGTTATTCATAGCAGTTTGTAACGCTCGCAATCTCTTTCGAATTTGAACGAAAAAGAATAGAGAAAGTACAATAAAAGAAAGCACAATTATAAAAACAAACCCTAAATAAATGTTATAGTAGGCTGGATCTAGTTTCTGAATAGGTAGCTCAACGGCTTTTTCCGGCACTTCAATTACCATAAAACCTTGCTTTTTATCTGCTCCGATAAAGGCAAGAACCGTATACGGGTCGTTTCCATATCGGCTTTTTATAAATTCAGCTGTATAAGAAGATGACCATTTCTTCGGGAGTGATTCATTGTAAGGAAACGGAAGCTTTGTTTGTCCAGCAGCGTTTACCCAAAACATTGAAGCTTCAGGGCATTTTTTCTTTAATAATTTTAGCTTTTTATTGATTGTTTCCTCATTTGCTCCTTCTAGCTTTTGGGCTTCTTCATTCCACATTTGTTCATAATAGCTTTTTCCTTTATACTCTTCATTTAATAATCCTTGAATACGCATAATAGAAACTGTGATAAGCCATGCCCCCCAAAAAATGATACCGGTATAATTAATACAGCTACAATCATAATTAAAATATACTTCATGATAAGAGACTGTTTAATATTCATTGCTTTATCCTATAGCCAATCCCTCGTATTGTTTCAATAATTTCTGGCTTAGCTGCATTTTTCTCAAGTTTTTCTCGTAAATAGCGAATATGTACCATTAACGTTTTATCCCCTTCTATATACCGCTCTTTCCATACCCCTTCATAAATTTGTTCTTTTGTTAAGATTTGATTTAAATGCTGAAGGAAATAAGTAAAAATATGAAATTGCTTACCTGTTAAACTAATTTCTTCACTTGTCTCCCTGTTCATTACACGATAGTCTCTCATCGAAATATGCAAATGTTTTAAAATAAGTTCCTCTTTCTTTCTTGAAAACCTTCTTAACAATACTTCAAGCCTCGCCAACAGTTCTTCTGGATGAAACGGCTTTGTGACATAGTCATCGGCAAACTCTAGCCCCATAATCTTATCTTCTAGAGCTGTACGAGCTGAAAGCATTAAAACAGGGACATCAGGTGCTAATTTTTTAAGCTTTTTTCCCCCTGTAAATCCATCTAAGCCAGGAAGCATTACATCTAGAATGACAATATCCGCTTGTTTAATAAACTGACTGGCGCTATCTCCCGATTGCAACCAAGTAACTTCATAGTTTTGCTTTTTAAGCTCTTTTTGAATCATTAATCCAATTTCTTCATTGTCTTCAATGTATAAAACGTGATTCCTATACACCCTCCTTTACTTCTTTTTCCATTTTATCGAACTCTTGCTAACAGTAAAAGACAAAAAAGCTAAAAGGCGATGCCTTTTAGCTTTTTTCGTTACACGTCCATTTAATTAACACACCACAGTGCGTTAATCCTCCTCCAAACCCATAGAGAATAAGAAGGTCATTTTCCCGTACTTTTCCTGTCACTATTCCTTCGTTCAAGGCAAGCGGAATAGAAGCTGAAGATGTATTTCCGCAGTATTGCACACTTGTTAACGTTTTATCCGTTGAAACACCTGTTTTGGCACAAATAGCTTCAATCATTCGAAGGTTTGCACTGTGCGGAATAAACCAATTTACAGCAGAAAGTAAAATAGAGGTATTCTTTAATAATGCTTCCACTCCTTTTGGAACCGTTCGGACGGCAAAGCGATATACTTCACGTCCGTTTTGAACTAAATTCCCACTCGAATTAATTTCTTTTCCTGAAAGAGTGTCAGATAAATTAGAGCGGTATAAATTTACGCCTCCGCTTCCGTCCGTTCCGTAATGACATCCTAAGAAACTTGGATTATGCTCGTCGTACTCTACAAGCATGGCTCCCGCTCCATCACCAAACAGCACGCATGTTGCCCGGTCCGTATAATCTGTAATTTTCGACATTACTTCCGCACCGATAACTAAAATCTTTTTATGTAACCCCGATGTCACTAAGCCGTTTGCTACATGAAGGCCATATGTAAACCCAGCGCATGCGGCACTTAAGTCAAATGCTGCAGCCTGCTCAATATGAAAATAATCTTGAATCTGACACGCGACGCTAGGAAAAAAGTGATCCGGCGTTGTTGTAGAAACAATAATTGCATCTACATCTTCTATTTCTACAGCATATCGTTGAAGCAAATTTTCAACTGCTTGAATGGCAAGCGTAGACGTGTATTCTCCTTCATCTGCAATTCGTCGTTCTTTCATTCCTGTACGCTGCACAATCCATTCGTCATTTGTATCTACTATTTCTTTTAAATGGTCGTTCGTTAATTTTTGCTTTGGTGTATACGTCCCCATACCTGTGATTCTAGCTTTTGATTGTATCATTTCTCCACCTCAAATCAGTTGATACTTAATTATAACACCTGACTTTAATATCTGGTACTAATTTATTAACAGATAAAAAGCGCAAAGGCATACCCTTCACGCTTTGTGTATTAAATAATTATCTATAATAACCTCTTTGCCAATTATTCAACTAAGTTTTATTTTCCCTTTATTTTATTGCACGTAAGCTTTCTTTTTACTTACTACGTGCCTGATACTCTTTTTCTAAGTCAGAGAGTGTGAGTTCAAAAAGATGATGGTTTTCTTTTTTATAAATTCCTTTTTTCAATAACTCTTCAATGAGGTATTGTTTTCTTTGCCGCACTGCTGCCCGTAATAAATTTTCCATCTTTTCTCCTCCTATTATATTAATTTAAAAATAAAAAAAGGCTCCTAACGTAGGTCAGAAGCCTTCGGTAATCCGATCAGCACAGGAATGAAACTGTCAGACTTTTATAACTAAAAAGGGGGGGGAAGCTGCTACTTTAGCAGCTTTACACTTCTCATCGTAATACTCATAAAACCTATAACCTAAACTTAATTCAAAAAATTCTAAATCTTTTACTGTAAGGAAAGTCAATCTTTCTTCGAATACGCATGTTTTCTATATTTGGCGCAGTACGTGCTTGCCCCCGCTGCCAAGACGTCGCTAATTAGGCCAGCCTTTCAGTCTCTCTCAATAAGTATTTAATTGGGCTTATTTGTGGCTTGCTACTTTACTTTTAGCTAAAAAGCGGTTTTTCTCCGTACTGTCTACTTGAGTAATTTGTCCGTCGTGAAGAGTAATTAATACAGATCCATAGTTGATTTCAGTCAGTAATTTAACAATATAATCTAATTTTTCTTGTGTAATTGAAGCCATTTTATCATTCTCCTATTCATAGATAATTTTATATTTTAGTTGCAATTGAATAAACAAAGCGAACAACATCTATAAGTACTTGTATAATGAGCAGAAGATAAATGCATGGTAATCCTCCCCATATGTTCATTTGAAGATTGAGATATTAATAGCCACAGCCAATGTACAGAAAAGGCCCACACTAGTAACGAACAAGTATGAGCCTTCGGTTGACCGATCAGCTTCTTTAGCATCCCAATTTTTTCAAAAGATTTATACTATCTATATTATTTACACTTTACCTATATGTCAAGTAGGGATTAAAAAAATAAATAGATATTATTAATTTTTTTTATATCTTTGTTCTAATTAAAAAACTCATCTGTATGAACTTACACAGACGAGTCTTTTTTATTGCTATTTTTTTTGATAGGTAGTGTCACCGTAAAGACGCTTCCTTGTTCTTTTTTGCTTTCTACACGTATTGCGCCCTCATGCAGTCGCACAATTTTTTTTGTAATAGCTAGACCGAGGCCGCTTCCTTTTAACGTTCTGGATTTATCTACTTTATAAAAGCTTTCAAAAATATATTTTTGATCTTCTTCTGCAATACCAATTCCATTATCCTTTACTTTTACGTCTATTTCTTCGTTTTTTAGATGAATGGATATCTTCACAAATCCATTTTCAGGCGTATATTTGATCGCATTTGTTACTAAATTTAGCCAAACTTGCTCTAACAAATCTTTATCTGCTTCCATTTGAACATTGGATAAATCAAGGTCAATTTCTATGTTCTTTTTTGTCCACTGAGGTTCTAAAGCCATGACCACATGCCTGATTTGTTCATCCAATCGGTATTGTTGCAGCATTAGCGTTTGATGTTCAGAGTCAAGAGAAGCAAGCTTTAGCAAATTGGAACTAAGCTGAGAAAGTCTTGTACTTTCTTTTTCAATGATTGTTAAATATTGTATCTTTTTATCTTCACTTACGATATCATCTTTAAGTGCCGCTGAAAAACCGCGAATAGAGGTCAGCGGTGATTGAATTTCATGCGAAACGCTTGCGATAAACTCTTGCCTCATCGTTTCTATTTTGTTTAATTCTTTAGTCATTTGATTAAAGTTTTTAGTTAACAGACCGATTTCATCATTTGTCGCGTGCTCTACTTGCACATTGTATTCGCCTTGTCCGACCACTTTCATCGCTGTACTAAGGCGCTTAATTGGTTTAATAATAATCGTTGAAACATATGCAAATAATACAATACCTACTAATAAAATCGTAATAAGCTGGATATTTTGAACATCTTGAATAACTGAAAATTGCCGCTGTGGATGAGACTGAATAAATAGAGCATACGATCGGCCATTTTCTTTAAAAGGAAGACCCACTACGTTTGGCTGTGGACGATCACCTTTTTCCTCATTTAAATTAGAATAACGCTTCCCATCTAACACTTGATCCACTTCTTCTGGTGTAATTGGAATAGGCGGCCCTGGCTGTCCTAATACTTTTTCTTCATGCTGATCATCAATAATAATAAACGAAAAATGAATAAATGATGAATTAGATAAAAATCTTGCAGCTTTGCCGGAGTCTTCTGCTCCGTACAAATCGATAAAATCTTCTCCTATCTTCACCATATCCTGACCTAATCGCATTTCGAGCTTCTGCTTACTAAGAAATGTCGTGACGACAACGGTAATCACAACGCTCAATAAAATCGTAATAATGAACGATAGCACCAGCTTTACATAAATTGATTTCACGTTAACACCCTTCTACTCTGTAGCCTAATCCGCGAATTGTTTTGATTTCCATACCGACGTTTTCCATATGATTAAGCCGCTCTCGCAGACGTTTTATATGAACGTCTACCGTGCGCTCATCTCCTTCATAATCATATCCCCAAATTAATTGAATAAGCTGATCACGAGTGAAAATCTTTCTAGGAGAACTAACTAACGTGAACAGTAATTCAAACTCTTTTAACGGCAGCTGTTCGCTTGTTTCTCCCGCACTCATCTCTAGTTTAGTACGGTCTAATTTTATATTCCCCATATAGATTATATTGTTAGCTTCTACTCGGTACCTACGTAAAAGGGCCTTTACACGAGCAACCATTTCCTGAGGATCAAATGGCTTCACGACATAATCGTCTGTTCCAATATCAAATCCTTTTAGTTTATCATGCGATTCGCCTCTAGCTGTTACCATCAAAACCGGTATATCAAAATACTCCTTAATTTCCTTTGTTAGTTCCCATCCGTCTTTAAATGGCATCATGATATCAACGACTGCTAGATCAATTCGAAACTCTTCCATTTTCGACCATGCTTCTTCACCATCTGCTGCTTTTATAATTTTAAATCCTTGATTTTCTAAATATAATGATATCAGCTCTCGAATATGTTGATCATCATCTGCCACTAATATTTGAATCATACATGTCTCTCCTTATCCCTAAGTTTGTCCAGCTTTTACGCACAGTAAGCTCTCTGTTTATACCAAACAGAGAGCGACATAAGATAATAAAAGGATTTTATACTTCAAATATGAACTGAATATGAACAAACTGATTAAATCCTATTAGCTGAAGTTGTTTGCTCGTTCTTTTTCTACAATTCCCTCCAAATACGATAAAAACGTTTGACGTAAATCTCTACGCTTTAACGCAACTTCTACCATCGCTTTCATATAGCCTACCTTATCTCCAATATCAAAGCGCTGCCCTTCCAGTTCAAGAGCAAACAGGCTCTCTTTTTCACATACCACACGCAGTGCATCTGTTAATTGTAATTCATTTCCTACCCCTCTTTCAATCGTTTTTAGATAAGAAAAAATAGAAGGATTTAAAATGTAGCGTCCCATAACGGCAATAGTTGACGGAGCTTGTTCTATCGATGGTTTTTCAATCAAGTCATTCACTTCATGAAGGCTGCCAGATTTATTTTGTGGCTTGATGATGCCATATTTTGATACTTCTTCAGCATCCACTTTTTTAACTCCGATAACTGATTGATTAGTCGTTTCATACGCTTGGATCATCTGTTTGAGCGCAGGTTCTTCAGAAGTCATAATATCGTCTCCAAGAAGAACGGCAAACGGCTCATCTCCAATGAACTGTTCGGCACAAAGAATAGCATGGCCGAGGCCTAACGGCTCTTTTTGACGAATATAGTGAATGCTGGCCATTGATGAAATCGTTTGGACTTCTTTTAACATTTCGAACTTGTGCTTTTCTTCAAGCATTTGCTCTAATTCAATTGATTTATCAAAATGGTCTTCAATTGATTTTTTGTTTCGGCCTGTAATAAAAATAATACTTTCAATACCTGATTTCACAGCTTCTTCTACAATATATTGTACAGCAGGCTTATCGACAATTGGCAGCATTTCTTTCGGCTGCGCTTTTGTCGCTGGCAAAAAGCGAGTTCCTAAACCGCCTACTGGAATAACTGCTTTTTTTATCGTCATATATGAATCCCTCTTTCTTTTTTAGTAGTAAATACAAATAATTTAGTACCAATAAAATTGATACCGACACTTACGATTGTGATCAAAAGTTTACTGATTAGCAGCGGTATACCCCATTTATTATATAGAACAGTCAACAGAAAAGACATTAGGGATAAAGTGATCAAATTTACGATCACGAATGAAATCACTTCACGCTTCCTGCTTTTTTCTTTTCTCTCAAACGTCCATTTACGATTCATGACATAACTATTTAAAATGCCCGCACTATATGAAATCCACTGCGCTAGTATGTAGTTAACACCGATTGTTGTTAAGATTGCGTATACTATAAAATCAATCAGTGTATTTACAACTCCTACTAACGCAAATTTAATAAAAGATATCCATTTGTTAGTCACGAAGAGATACTTCCTTGCGTGGCTCAAACTGATACTTTTCACGGACAATATAGAGTGGACGATTTTTTGTTTCATCGTAGATGCGGCCAATATATTCTCCAATCATACCAAGCATAATTAAAATGATGCCGCTAAAGAATAGCTGAATGACAATTAATGACGACCACCCTGTGATGGTGCTGTCGGTAAATAACTTCAAATACAGCACCACTAAAAGATAAATAAAACCGATACCAGATAGAGTTACACCAGCATAGCTAGCTAGCTTTAGCGGTTTATATGAAAAAGACGTAATGCCATCCATTGAAAGCTTCAGCATCTTTTTCAAAGGATATTTCGACTCTCCAGCCAAACGCTCGTCTCGCTCATATTCTACCGCTATTTGCTTAAAGCCAACCCAGCTTACTAATCCGCGAACAAAGCGATTTTTTTCTTGAATACTATTCATTTGATTGCACACTTTACGATCTAGCAAGCGGAAATCCCCTGTATCGAGCGGAATATCAATATCGGTCATCGCACGTAAGAAACGATAAAACATAGCAGCTGTTTGCTTTTTAAAGTATGTTTCTCCTTTTCGCTTTGTACGCTTAGCGTATACAACGTCGAACCCTTGCTTCCATTTTTCAATCATCTCTAAAATCAATTCAGGCGGGTCTTGCAAATCAGCATCAATCACAACGACCGCCTCTCCTCTTGCATAATCCATACCAGCTGTAATGGCAATTTGATGACCAAAGTTACGGGCAAAATCTAATAAAACAACGGCCGGGTCTTGCTCACTGTAGTCTTTAATTATCTCTGCTGTTCGGTCTCTACTGCCGTCGTTCACGAAAAGAAGCTCGTAAGCTTCTTTCGTTGAACGCATCACTTCTGTTAAACGGCGGTAGGTTTCATGAATCACTTCTTCTTCGTTGTAGACAGGAACAACAATAGAATATTTAATAATTGAACTCATGTTCATGTCCTCCTTATTTAAGCGTTATTTCGTATAATGTTCCATTTCCAGATGGTCCTTGCTGAGAACTTGATGAAGTAGACTGCCATTTGGAAGAAGGAACCTCCTTACTATTTTCTTTAATCCACGTTATAACGTCAGATTGACCTCCCTTGCCCATTCCAGACAAGTAGAAATATTTCACTTCACCTTTTTTAATCATGGCTTTTAATTTACTCACCGTTAGAATTGGATCTGAACCGCTAAATCCACCCATTGCCATTACGGGCTTGCCCGTTTCGATAATATAAGGCGCAGCTGAAGTTGAATCCGTTGTTGCAAATAAATATTTTTCACCTGTATTATTTTTTGTTAAATAGTTTAGTAGCTTTTTGTTTACTTCTGCGTTCATTCCTCCACTTTTTTGTTTTGAAGATGATGATTTGCTTGAAAAGCTATTTGGCATTAGCATTTGACCGCTATTTGACAAACCGCTTGGCGGCTGCATTTGATTGTTTGACGATGAATTGCCGCTAGAGCTTCCTGGAGGCTGCATGCCATTAAAGCCAGACTGTTTGCTATTCGTTGCTGTGCTTGGAGGTCCTCCCATACCGCTTGAAGAATCAGGACCTGCTGCTGGAAGCATGCTATTTCCACCATAAATAATTGGTGTCATCGCCCAGTACGCCGGCATTGCAAGCAAGACAACCATTGCTGCGACTCCTAGATAATTCGTCACAGAATTTTTACGTTCTTTACGAACAGCTAAAACAAGAGCTAAAATGACGCCCAGTGCCCCTACACCTGCAATTGGCGCTACGCCGATTGAGCTCACATAAGGAGACATGATATATACTTGAAGCGCTGCTGTTGTTAAAATACCACCCGGCAGCAGCCATAATTTCCAACCATTACGCTGTTTGTACATACTCCATAAAGCTACTGCTCCCGCTCCTGCAAATGCTGCGATTGGAGGTGCCAGCATAATTAAATAATACTGATGGAAAAATCCTGCGATACTAAAGAAAACAGCTACTGGTAGCAGCCATACTAACCAAAATAAACTTTCTTTTTGTTTTGTCGTGTAAGGTCCTTTAAATTTCACTCCTGCAAATAGACCCACGATTGAAAAGATTACAAATGGTAATAACCAGCTGATTTGATCTGATAACCCTTTTTGGAACAGTCGGAATGGACCAGGATTACCTGTGTTGAACATTCCATTTTGATTTCCTCCGCCTGGAGCCTGCATTTTTTGAGAAGAGCTGCTCTTTCTTTGATTGGAGCTTTGTGAAGAATCAGCACTTGAATTACTATTTTGTTTTGTTTCACTGCTTGCTGTTTGCTGCTGAGTTTGAGCAGGCTGTTTATGACTGCTTCCCGTCACGCTTGTATTTCCAGTTAAACGATTAATACCGTTATATCCGAAAGCAAGCTCTAGAACTGAATTTGTTTGACTGCTCCCCATGTAAGGTCTCTTATCAGCAAAAGTAGAATCCACTACAACTGCCCATGAGACAGAAACAGCGAGCATCAGTGCAGTTGCTGTTGTTAAAAAAGCAATTTTCTTTTTCCAAGTGATTTTGGTTGCCACTACATAGAAAACATAAAATGCTGGTAAAACCATGTATGCTTGAAGCATTTTCATATTAAAAGCAACACCAATCATCGCAAAAGCGGCTAACACCCAGCCAAATTTAGCAGTGCGCACAGCACGAAATAACATCCATGTTGCTACTAATAATGTAAACACAAGCATACTATCGATATTATTTGTTCGGCTTACCGCCGGTACAATTGGCGTCAGAGCCATTGCAAGAGCAGCAAACCTCCCAGCCCATACGCCAAACGTATGTTTCATGAGTACGTATAGTAAAAGGACTGAACCGATGCCCGCTAATGCTTGCGGTAGAATAACGCTCCATCCGTGAAACCCAAATATTTTGGCGCTAATTGTCTGAATCCAAAACACAACCGGCGGCTTATCAACCGTTACATAGCCTCCTGGATCAAAAGATGCGTAAAAGAAATTATGAAAACTTTGAAGCATACTTTTGACAGCTGCCGTGTAATAAGCATTGACGTATTCATCTGTCCAAATTTTAAATAAATTCAAAAACGCTGCAATTAAAACAATTGGAACTAAAAATAAGTCTATTCTTTTTTTGTTTGAAGTTCGTTCTTCCTTCACTTCACTGTTCATGTGTTTCATTTCACTCCTTCGTAATTTCTGACTTTAGTCTAACAAGCTTATGTGAACTCATTATGAACAGCAAAAATAATTTTTTATTTTAAAAAAAGCCGTTTGACCTCTTACGCTCCACAATGAAATATTTTACAATTAAAGAATCAAGTACATGAAATAGAAAGCGTCTTTCTGGGATGCTGCAGCTTCTATGACACATTATTATCAACACTTCATCCACTTCTTGCTGAGAAAGGAGACAACTTTATGATTCAAGTAAAAGATATATACGGAAATTTACCCACACTAGAAACAGAAAGACTCCGCTTGCGGAAAGTTACAAAAAAAGATGTGCGCGATATGTTTGAATATGCCTCAAATGAAAAGGTAAGCAGATATGTAAATTGGGAAAAACACCGAAAGCTTCAAGATACAAAAGAGTTTGTTTCCTTCGTTTTAAAGCAATATAGCAACCACACCATTTCTCCTTGGGCTATGGAAATCAAAGCCTTGAAAAAATGTATTGGCACTATTGACTTTGTCACTTGGAACCCTACTCATCGCATTGCGGAAATTGGCTACGCGATTTCCGAAGCTTATTGGAATAAGGGATTTGTTACTGAGGCAGCTGAAAAAGTAATTGCGTTTGGATTTGAAGAAATGGATTTAGTCCGCATTCAAGCGAGGTGCTTTGTTGAAAATGCTGCATCTGAGAAAGTGATGAAAAAAATCGGCATGTCTTATGAAGGAACGATTCGAAAAGCCATGTTTATTAAGGGAGCTCATCAAGACTTAAAGTTATATTCAATCTTGCGAGAAGAGTATATACGTAACGCTTAGAAAATTTATAAAATACTTTCCATAACATAGGCTAACTTCAACACTAACTCTTCATTTTGAGGTGAACAATGTTGGAGCAGGCAGTTCAGCATTTAGATCTATCTGCACATGGTTTGTGGTTTCCGATTACGGTTAGTTTATGTTTATTTGCTCTTGCCCTTGTTTTATTTAAACGCCAGCTAACTTGGCGAGATTTTTATATCACGTTTAGCGTAGTGGGATTTGTTTGTTGGCTTTGTGATGTTATCATTACGCGGGTCTTCAACATGATTGATTTGGGAGATCCAAAAGTTACAGGACTCGGAGATATTGTAAGCTATACATTCATTCCACCTTCCCTTTCCATTTTATTTTTAGCTTACTTACCAAATAAAAATAAATGGCTTTTATCACTTCTCTTTTGCGCTGGTTCACTACTCATAGAGTACGGCATGATGAAAAGCGGCTATATGCGTTTGAACGGCTGGTTTTTTGTCTATTCAATCGTGGTATACTTCATCGTTTATGCTTTTGTGCTGCCATGACACATCAAATTCATTAAATAAAAAACGGATGTTTGACAACATCCGTTTTATACAATTCACTTACTTTCTACCTACTGGAATCCACATTTCACAGCGATGTCTGAAAGAATGAATATCTTCATGTGTAACGTACACTTCTAATGTTGGTGCATATTTATAGCCGGTCATTTTATCCGACGTGGTGACAAATGCGTGCGGCTATGTTCTTCAGGACGTCTAAACCCAATTTTCAAAAGGGCTGCTTCTAAATTTGCTTCTGTTTTAATTTGATTAAAATCAATTCCCAGTTTTACCACCGTTTGGGCAATTTCCGGTCGTATCCCCGTTATAATAGTTTCTACTCCTGCCAATTTGAGAGATTGATGAATTTTGAAAAGATTGTCTGCTACCATTGTATCGATAATCACGACACCGGAGATATCTAAAATAAGATAAGATAACTGAAGGCTTGTCCCTTTTTTCAGACAGGTCTCCATAATAACTTGCGAGCGATGAGTATCAATTTCTCCAATAATTGGCATAATGGCTATACCTTTTGTAACGGGTACGAGCGGAACTGAAAGTTCTTCTAATGACGTATAAGCTAAATTCATCATATATCGATTATGCTCGTCGTAAATTTGACCAAAAACACATGTCACCGTATCTAAAAGAGGATCAATTCGATCACTGACATGCAGCATGGTAATTGCAGCAAACTGATGCTCCTCTAGTTCTCTTGTAAATACATCCCACATAACGCTGCGATAGATTGGAAGGGTAC
Source organism: Priestia aryabhattai (assembly GCF_023715685.1). NCBI lineage: Bacteria > Bacillati > Bacillota > Bacilli > Caryophanales > Bacillaceae > Priestia > Priestia aryabhattai. The sequence goes on along the minus strand of NZ_JAMBOQ010000004.1, from coordinate 278,438 downwards.
CTAGTGCTTTTTCTAAAGGAATATTTTTTTCCACTGCATATTTACCTGTCTCTAGTGCCCATTCTTTAACAAGTTTAAGTACAGCCTCTTGTTCTTCAAATAGTAATCTTCCAAAATACTCCATAATTGACACTCGCCACTTCAAAATTTGCTTTTCTTTCAATTCCTCTGGACTTAGCGTATGTGTAGAATCTAAACGTTCGGCTAATTTTTCTGACAAGCTATATTTATGTTCAAGAATCTTTTTTCCTATATACACGAGCTCCTCTTTTCTGCTATTTTTACTGTGTATATAACCTTGACTAAGCCTACTTACCCATCCGACAATTGACTAGCCTACCTAAAAATAACAAAAAAGCGGTTATTTTATGAATTTTCTTTCTTCTTATTATAGTACCAGAAAAAGAGCCGCATAACTTAAAGCTTGCTGCGGACAAAACTTATGCTTTTGTATAAAAAACAATCCTGTTCCAATTGGAACAGGATTGTTTTTTATATTCAATTTATTTTATCTCATCTTATACTTGAAATAGCCAGACAACAATCGGCCCAAAAACCGAGCCTAGTACAGCGCTTAACGTCATTGATACTGAGCTCATCGATACTGTTAGTTCACCGTATTCAAATGCTTTAGAAGTTCCTAAGGCGTGAGAAGCGCTGCCTAGTGCAATTCCTTTTCCTAAAGAACTCTTAATACGAATCCACTTTAAAAGTAAAGGTCCAAGGATTACTCCCGAAAAACCTGCAATCATAACAAATACCACGGTCATGGATGGAACGCCCCCTAGTCCCGTGGCAATTTGAATCGCAACCGGAGTGGTAATGGACTTAGGAATAATGGATAAAATCAGGCTTCGATCAATGCCGAATACTTCAGCGAACACAAGCCCACTGATCATGCCTGCAAATAACCCTACAAACACTCCTCCAATAATAGGAATGCTGTATTTTACTAGCATCTCACGCTGTTTATACAGTGGATACGCTAATGCAACAACCGCTGGTCCTAGAAGTGAATTAATCCATTTGCCTCCAATCATATACTCATCATAGGAAACATGAAAAGCAAGCAAAAGAAGAATAACGAATACGGTTGTAGTTAAAACTGGAATAAGAATTGGGTAGGAAAATCGTACGTATACTTTTGCCATGACTAGATACAGAGCAACTGTAGCTATGATTATAGAGATCGCGATAAAGAATTCTTGCACTGTTGTTTCTCCTTTCGTTTGTTCGCTTTCTTTTCCAAAAGTTGGCTCGCAGTCCCTGCGGCGGCCATCGTAACGATGGTACTAAGTACAATGATTAAAAATAAAATCACTCCGCTGCTTGAAAGAAGCGACGGATAATTCATCACCCCTGCCATAGCTGGTATGAATAATAGCGGTAAAAAAGATAACAAGAAACTTGCTCCGTCTTCAACCACTTTGATGGGAACAACTTTGCACGTTAAGCAAATGAGCATTAAAATTAAGCCTATAATACTGCCTGGAATAGGCAGGTGAAGCATATGGTGAACGGCTTCGCCAATCATAGAAAAAGCATAAAGAATCGCGATTTGTAAAATGATTCGTATCACTTTCATTATAGGTCACTGTCCTATAGATAAAGAACAGCTGTCCTCCTCTCTTTATTTTGTCATGTTGTCTAACATTTAACTATATAAACACACTTTACTTTACCTACTTTTACTTGTACTATACAACTATATATACATTTGTATTATACAAGTATATAATTCTTTGTCAATGAATGATTTTGTAAGGGGCGATTATGATGCAAGAAAAGAATTCAATTGAATTGATTGAATATGAACTTACTACCTTTATTAGACGAGCTGTCTATCTTGATAATTCCGAAAATAAAATAGGAAATTTAGAAAGATCAGCTTATTTATTATTACGGCAATTAGATGAATTTGGACCAGCTCGTGTAAAAGAACTAGCAGAAGCATTTAAACTGGACATTTCAACTCTTTCTAGACAAGCTGCCGCTTTAGAAAATAAAAAGCTTATTTCCCGCTCCTCTGATCCTTCGGATGGACGCGTCAGCCTATTTAACATCACAACACGTGGGAAACAAATGCTGCAAACCGATAAACAAATGCGTCTTGAACGCTATCATAGTATGTTAAAGAAATGGTCAAGTGAAGAAAAGGAGCTGTTTGGCAAACTATTAATGCGGATGAATGACGCATTTATCGATTAAATAGAAAGTCATGAAAATTAGGCTGCTACTGCACGGTGTTTGTCCCTGTCTCTTTTCTTTTTCTTGCATTTACTGTAGAGAGACTATTGAAAAGGATGTATGATTATGTCTGTTCCGAACAAACGGAAAGCCACGCCCTGCCTTTTCCCCGGCTATAAATGGTGTGGTCCCGGATGCAGTGGTCCCGGATGTCCTGTAAATGATGTAGACTGCTGTTGCAAATACCATGATTTATGCTATGAAGATTACGGTTCATGCCGCTCATGTGATGAGCAATTTCTTGACTGTCTTTGCTCCAAAGCAAACCCGTACAGTTTAAAAGGAAGACAGGCATACGCCATGTATACCTATATGCGGCTAAAGTTAGCTTTAAAACAATATGACTAAGCATAAAAGAGGTGAATTGAAAAATTCAGCTCTTTTTTATACCATTTTATCCGTATGAATCCAAAAGCGTTGAACAACAGCTCCGTCCTCTTCTATATAATCTTCGTCCTGTATACCACCGTTTGCCAAAATAGTTTGACGAGAAGCGGTGTTCCAATCATCGCACACAACTAATGCCCGTTGAACTCCCAGCTTTTTGATTTCTTGAAGAGATAACTTTAATAGCAGCTTCGCATATCCTTTTTGTCTTTCGCTCGGCCGAATACCATAACCTATATGCCCTCCGCTGTTTCGAAGTATTTCACTTAGTTTATGACGAATATTAACTACTCCTATCACTCTCTCATTATGCATTAGCCAATAGGTGGAATCGGGCACATATCCTTTTTTTAATCCGATCCCTTTTTCCGCATCTACTAACTCTTGAACCATTTCTTCAAAGTAAGCAGGGTCTTTAGCAATTACCCACGGAATCATTTTTTCTCCGCTTTCTTTCCATTCATTATAAAAACTCATATAAGCCTTTTTATAAGCTGCATCTGGTTTCATTAAAACGGCGGTTTCCACGTACCTTCCTCCTTTTTTATTTATTATATTTATACTACCGATTTTTCCCAATAAATAAAAGGGGATAATTTACATCATGTGATAGTTGTATTAACTTATTTATAAGATATAGAACAAAGAGATCGAGACATAACTAAATCAATCCAATCTAAAGACGAACAAATGAGATAAAGGAGCTGGTATAGATCGCTTGTTACACCGCTGTTGATTTCCGTGCAAGACTTCGCTTTCCGCGGGCGGCCGATGAGCCTCCTCGTCGCTTCGCTCCTGCGGGGTCTCATCTATTCCGCTTTTCCCGCGGGAGTCTTCGTCTTGCCCTCCAATCAACCGCTAGAAGCACCTACATACATAAAACCTACGTTCACCCTACCAATAAAAAAATCCGAACGAGTTTGATTCTCTACCAAGAATCTCGATTCATCGTTCGGATTTTCCTTCAGCTAAAATACGTTTGTCCCCACCTCTTTTTGTTAAACTGCCGATTGTTTAAATAAATTCCTTAAAAAACCTTGTCACTTTTGCAAGGGTGTACAGTAAGGTTCGCTTCATAGCAGGTTCTTCTTTCTTTTGAACGTCAGGAGATTTAATCCATCGCTTGTGATTGGCTATAAGGATACTTTTATCCATTTTGTTTTCCATCGCCACCTTCAACTCTTTTGCAAATTCTTGACTATCAATAATAACCACGGATTCATTATTCAAAAATGTAGAACGGGAATCTAAATTAAAAGAGCCTACGGCGCTGAGTCTTTGATCATAAATCACAGACTTTGCATGGATCGAATAAGGTCCTTGGTATTCGTAAAGCTTTACACCTGTCTTCATAATCGTATCCCGCATACTTATATACCCGGAAAAAGCCAACACATTGGGCGTAGATGTAACTGAATTTGTGAGTAGCGTCCATTGAACGGCTGGCTTCTTTTTCATGGCTGTATACTTGCTCATCGCATTGGTTGGCACCACATAAGGACTTTGAATAAGAACAGAGCGTTTAGCTCCTTCTGCCAGATTAATAAACGTTTTCCACATAAAAGGTCTTTTATTAAAGCGTTCAATTGGATTATGAATAAAAGAAACACGCTTTGTAGGAACGGTGGAAGCATTCCAATTAATTTTAGGAGTCGCAAACTGTTCTCCTACTTGCTTAGCTTTACCATATTGCTGCAGTAGCAAAGCTTTCATTTCCTTTCCCTGATCGACCTGGTACTGCGTGAGATGATGAAAAGCTTTTTTGGTGTAAGGATGAGCCCATAATTCGTTTATATAATTTTGCATTTGAATCATGACGCTATCTTGCTCGTATTTGCTGTTTGTAATAAAGACATCACGGTCATAGACGAAGTCTGGAGGAGGCTTTTTAGCTAAATACTTGTCCCCTATATTCCGTCCTCCTATTATACCTAGTCGCCCGTCTACAATCATTATTTTGTCATGCATACGATTTTGCCACGCCCAAGGTTTAAACAATTGAAATGGTTCGTAATATTTCACTTCGATATTAGGATGTGAAGCTAATGCGTAGAGCACGCCTCTTCGATTCCCTCGTAAGCCGTTAGCTATCCCATCTAAAAGAACGCGAGTATGGACGCCTCGATCAGCTGCTTTAAAAAGAGCGGCCATAATTAAATCTGTGGACTCTCCTTTTCCTATTGAGTAATAAGCAATATCAATCGATTTCTCAGCTTCTTGAATCATTTGAATACGAACTCTTCCTGCCTCATACCCATCTTCAAGAAGTCTCACTCGGTCCGTGGACTCACTCTGGCCAAAAAAGCTGGCCGGTTTAATTGAAGTCGTTTCCTCTCCTGTTTTTAAAGGTACATAAAAGAGAACAACTGCTGTTATAACCACATACAAAATATATAAAAATAAAATAATAAGTAATCCTTTAAGTGCTATTTTTATCATCGCAACTCCAGCTTTTTGTCTTTTTCTGTTATCGTTCACAAATAATGATCATTACATGCAAGGAACTGTTTCCTTGATTCCTTTACTCTTTGTCATTTTGACACATTCATTTTTTCTGATTCAATATTTGTATAGTATGCTAGTACATATCATAGAAAAAAGGATGATTGTGATGGAGGAATATTCTTTTCGTTTTCATATTACAGATTCTTACCCTTTGCAAAATGAAAACGATAAAATAGAAGCTGTTGTACGCACCAAAATCAAGCATGCGGACCGAGGATGCTTGTATGAGGGTTATCTTCGTGTTCATATCACTAAAATCGGGGTATTTCCTGTAGCAAAAGATATTGCTGAAGCGATTAGCATTCGTTCGCTTCGTCAGCAGTTAGCGGCCGAATTAAAAAGATACGTACGGCCGCACCGCAATTTTTTATAAACTTATCCAAACATTTGTCCAAGTGGACTTTCATCTGCAATAATATCTTGAATAGCATAGATAGAAATTGGAAAGTAAGGAATTCCATATACATAAGGGGCCAGGTCATACAGCTGATAAAATAGCACAAGCGATTTATCAGCGATATAAAAATCTTGATCTGGTTTAATTCCTTTATATTCTCCAAGAACCATAATATCGCGCTCTTTTATTTGCTCTCCTACTATTTTAGAAAGAACATTCACATAATTACTGTCTTTTTTAAATAAATCTTTTAGTTGATACGTTTTTCCAGTCAGAACATTAAACGTTAACGGAACTACCACGGTCAATCCGTGCGCTCCACCGGAATAAGCAAAATTGACAAGTGTTAAGCTAAGCACATTTCGCTCGTTTGTTTTCAATTCATAATAACCCGTTTCTTCTGTATCCGGATTTTCTCCATATCCCTGCTGACGAATTAATTCATTCGTACGTTGCAAGATTTTACTGTTAATGCTGTGCTGAACAGCTTGATTAGTCAAATGTACAGCTGGATAGTAAACGTTTAACTTTTTCTTCACCATTTGTTGAGAATATACCGTTGCAGGTAACGTAACCATCGCTTCCTCCTCTTTCTATACAGGTTGTTACATTCTATTCTTTTAGCTTTCATTCCATTACTGAAGCAAAAAAAATCCCGTGCATATACGCACGGGATTTTTAACTTTTTATTATTTTACATTGTTAATTGTTTTAGCAGCGTCTACCGTATTTTTTAATAACATTGTGATGGTCATCGGACCAACTCCGCCTGGTACTGGTGTGATATAACCTGCAACTTCTAAAGCCGCTTCGTAATCAACATCACCAACGAGTTTACCATTTTCCATTGTGTTACCTACATCAATTACAATGGCACCCGGCTTAATATCATCTGCTTTTATAAGTCTAGGTTGTCCTACAGCTGACACAAGAATATCAGCTTGTTTTGTTAAAGCAGATAAATCTTTTGTGCGAGAGTGAGCAATTGTTACCGTTGCACTTTCTTGAAGTAACAGCATGGATACTGGTTTACCCACAATATTGCTTCGTCCAATTACTACCGCATGTTTACCTGAAATTTCTTCACCTGAACGTTTAATTAACTCAACGATACCATGTGGTGTACATGGTAAATAGCACTCATCGCCAATAACCATATTTCCTACGCTTACTGGGTGGAAACCATCTACATCCTTTTTAGGAGATACAGCATTTAATACTGCCTTTTCATCAATATGTTTTGGTAATGGAAGTTGAATAAGAATACCATGAACAGATGGATTTCCATTTAAGTGATGGATTTCGTTTAGAAGCTCTTCTTCAGTAATCGTTACGTCACGTTTGATAATTTCAGATGCGACACCGATTTCTTCACAAGCCTTTGCTTTTGCTTTTACATATGATTGCGAAGCAGGATTTTCTCCTACTAAAATCACGGTCAAACCAGGAACGATACCTTTTGTTTTTAATTGAGCTACCTCTTCTTTTAATGCTGCGCGCAGTTCTTGCGCTACTTCTTTTCCTTTAATTACTTTCGCTGTCATGATGTTTTTTGCTCCTTTCAACTGTAACCATTTAATAAATGTACGAATTATAGTTATTAATCTAACACAAAAGTTCGGTTTTGTTCAATGTTTTTATTATTTTTATTTTAAATAGCTGAAAATAAATAACAAATAACGTATATTCCATTCTTATCGTACTATAATATTGTGTATTCATCAAAACTGTTTTTATTTAAACGTTGCTTTTTCAAATTAAAAACCGCACCTTCGGCACGGTTTTCGACGATTTATTTTTCTGTTGATATGCTTTTCTTAGTAGTCAACGGCAGCACGTCTTCCTCTGTTTTTAGGTCCTTTACATGCATTTTCTTGAGAGGCGCACTTATTTTCTTATTTTTCGGAGGTTCTTCAAAATTCTCTACCCAATCACATAGCAGTTCAAATCCTTGATAGACATATGGCAGAAGAGGCTGAAGCTTTCGATCTGGGTCAATTTGATGATTCCACACTAAACTATCAATGTGGTTTCCATTTTCAATTACATAGTGACGGTGAAGGTGCTGTTTACCAGAATCTTTTACCAATTGTTCATAAGGATAAGCATGAATATCTGGAAAAATAAGAGCATCTAACGACCCTGTAATGCTTATCAACGGAACGGAAATATCACCTGTATTTTCAATTTCACGAACCTTTTGCTTTACATCTTGCGGCCTTTCGTGATAATCATATTTTTCAAAAATAGAATCTAACGAACGATCTCTAACTCCGTTTTCAAAAAGCGTTAAGTATTTTTGCCACGGAATGCTTCCAGGTGCTTGACTGTCAAACTCATCTCTATATATATTAAGCGTTAAAAACCAATAATACTGGTCATGATATGGCCATAAAAACTCAGATCCCTTTGGCAATCCTGCTTGATACAACCGATGCAAAGCTTCTTCTTGCAATTCACCTACTGTATACATTGCTTCTTTGGCATGATTTACGACAGGTGTTAGGGAAGTAATCAAATTATCGTGATCAGCTCGCCACATAACTCCTTCCCATTCAACGCCTCCGTTAAAAAGCTGAGGCTCTCCATTTTTCCCGTCGTTTTCTAAAGCGTAGCGAACAACATAACCCCCATTAGAAATACCTAACGCATACGTTTTTATATCAAAATATTCTGTCACTTCTTTTTGAAGTTTGTGACGATAATTTTTAAACAAAAATTTCTGAGCCATTTTTGTCACTTCGCGGTATTGAATATGCCATTTTCTGATGGAATCTTCTTCTTTGACTAGAGCGTTCTTTGCTTTAGCAAATGGATCATCTCTCACTTCTTCTCCCTGAGTTCCTTTATCAGAAGAAGCAAACGCAAACCCTTTTGCCAACACATAGTCGCTGAACAGTAAATCCGTTGATTTCTCATCTCTGGTAGCTGGAACTCCCGACATAACTAACTTTCCATTCCAGTCATCAGGAATTCGAATGAGAAATCTACCACCATCAACTTCGCCTTCTACTTGAACTCCCGTTATTTCTTCAGGCTGGTACATGTAATACCATCCATTTTTTTCTTCTTTTGTTCCCCAATAGATAGGAGCCAGTCCAATGTTCCCATAGGCAGTGGCTGCTTGAAATTGAAGAGGATTTTTAGTCGTTAACCAGTTTCCATATTTACCGTCAAACGTTGTGATATTCAAGTGATAACCTCCATTCACATTTGCTTTTGAAGACAATCTGTGGGGACTGTACACGCATAATTTCAGTTAAATATTACCATCTATTTCTTAAAAAGTACATCAAAACGCCTTTCTTACAGAAAGAAAGTAGACATTTATCACAACTGAGCCCATAGTGCCGTATAATATTGAAATTTATTCAAAAAAAGGAGTGTCAATGACTATGAGTTCGTTTAATTCTTCAAAACTTTCTACGACTTTTATTCCCCCTGCTACTTCCTCCTATCCGGTTTCCGGAAGAAAATATACCCTTACTCATTCTGATACAACAGGTCAGCTTTTTTTAAGCATCGGTTGCTCATATAACAAGAAGGCGATAGATGAAAATATGCGGGATGAAGTACTAGCTTCTCTTCATGTAACAGACCGCCAAGCTGTTATTCAAGGCGAAGTTTTTGTCAGTGGAGGTGAGTTTAGCCGCGAGCAAGCACAGCTTCGTTATCACATTTTCCGTCGTGAGCTCCCGCTTGCTTTAGAAGCAATATTTTACGGAGACCAAGCGTTTTTTCAACATTATCCAGACTTGCTAAATACACCGATCTACATTTATTTTGTATCGGCTTATCAAGAATTTAGAGGGTGGTCCTATTATCAAACGCCTAAATTTTATTTAAAACAAACATGCAGCAGCTAGCACTCTAGTGCATAAACTAATGAGAAATAAACGAGGAAGGTGTGAATATCTGATGTACAGTCAATGGATTTACCCCTACATGCCGCACTATTACCACCCAGTGGTTCCTACTACGAATGAAAATTATTTAGAACCTTATAGATACAACGAAGACTTATTTTCTTATATCCCGCATGAAGAAGAGGAAGTTAGATCTACACGCGATGTAGACCGAGTGATGAAAATTTTAAAACGCCAATACCAGTCTATCTACAGAGATGCTCAACGAGGCGGGATGGATAGCAAACTAACAGAATACTTATTTCGTTCCATTGTAAGGTTTGTTGATGATAACTATAGCAATTACAGCGGATCCATTAACGAACGCGTCGAAAAAGCTGCACGACAGCTAAAAAAACGTGAACCGTGGATATTTGAACTTTTTAACTTATACAGCGTTTCTCCCGCTTCACAAGTTCGGATTACCAATACAATTTCAACTGTTTCATTTGAAAATTTACGTAGGGGAAATGACGTACCAAATCCTAGATAACAAAAAAACCGCCACGATTGTGACGGTTTTTTGTTATGGTAATACAGTTGCGCCCATTAGATGGCTATCAACTTGTTTAGCTACTTCACGCCCTTCATGAATAGCCCATACGATTAAACTTTGACCGCGGCGAGCATCACCAGCAGCAAAAACACCTTCAACATTTGTTTTGTAATCTCCATACGCTGCATCTACGCGACGATTTTTCGTTTCAACACCAAACGCTGATAGGATTGGCTGCTCTGGACCTTCAAATCCAATCGCGATAAAGACAAGCTGAGCTGGCCATACTTTTTCCGTTCCTGGAATTTCGGTAAAGATGTACTGTCCATTTTCACCTTTTACTTTTTCCATTTGAACCGTATGAAGTTCTTTCAGATTGCCTTGCTCATCTGCCACGATTTTTTTCGTTTGAATTGAATATTCACGTGGGTCATCCCCGAATTTCGCCTGAGCTTCTTCATAGGCATATTCAAGATTAAATACATGTGGATATTCAGGCCACATATTATCCACTGTACGCTCAGCAGGAAGCTGAGGATGTTTACCAAACTGAACAACACTGCGGCATTTTTGACGAAGAGCAGTAGCTACACAGTCAGCTCCCGTATCTCCGCCTCCAATAACAATAACGTCTTTTCCTTCAGCATCAATAAATTGACCATCTTTGAAGTTAGAGTCTAAAAGGCTTTTCGTTGAAGTTGTTAAGTAGTCCATTGCAAAGTGAACTCCTTTTGCTTCACGACCTTCTAATACTAGATCTCTTTGCTTCTGAGCTCCTGTACACAAAATCACAGCATCATATTGTTCTTTTAATTCTTCAGCGGTAATGTCTTTTCCAACTTCCGTATTCGTTACAAAATCAATACCTTCTTGCGTTAATAAACGAATACGTCTTTCCACTACTTCTTTATCTAGTTTCATGTTTGGAATTCCATATGTTAGTAAACCGCCAGCACGATCTGCTCTTTCATATACCGTCACTGAATGACCTGCTTGGTTCAGCTGATCTGCGCTTGCTAAACCTGCTGGCCCAGAGCCAATAACGGCAATTTTTTTGCCCGTTCTCTTCTCAGGAATACGAGGAGTAATCCACCCATTCTCAAAGCCTTTATCAATAATAGCGCGTTCGATATTCTTAATCGAAACTGCTGGATCTGAAATAGCAAGCGTACAAGAACCTTCACACGGAGCAGGACAAACGCGTCCTGTAAACTCCGGGAAGTTGTTCGTTTTCATTAACCGGTCTAATGCTTCTTTCCAGCGTCCTTTATAGACTAAATCATTCCACTCTGGAATTAAGTTATAGATAGGACATCCAGAAGTAAAAGCATTAATATCCATTCCCATGTGGCAAAAAGGTGTGCCACAATCCATACATCGTGCTCCTTGACGGCTTAGTGCTTCATCAGATAAAGGAGCAGCATATTCTTTCCAATCACCTAAACGTTTTAACGGGTCACGTTCCTTCCCTTTTTCACGTTTGATTTCCATAAATCCTGTTGGTTTTCCCATTGTACTCTCCCCTTTCTTACTGAGCTACCGCTTCTTGTTGTTTTGCCGATGCTTTCTTTTCTTGTTTTGCATTTTCCTCAAACGCACTCATAGCTGCTTCTTCGTCCGTTAGTCCAGCTGCTTTTTGCTCTTCAATGCGATTCATCATGCGTTTATAATCATTCGGAATCACTTTTACAAATTTTGAAAGTGATTCTTCCCAATTTTCTAAGACAAATGCTGCTTTATGACTGTTCGTATATTTTAGATGATTTGTAATCATCTCTTTTACTTCTTCTGCTTCTTCTCCTTTTAAGCTCTCAAACCCAATCATGTCTTTATTGCAAAGGTTTTTGAATGCTTCTTGATCGTCAGCAAATACGTAAGCAATACCGCCCGACATTCCTGCACCAAAGTTTTTACCTACATCGCCTAATACGACAACACGTCCGCCAGTCATATATTCACAGCCGTGATCGCCAATTCCTTCAACCACTACGTTTACACCGCTGTTACGAACTGCAAAACGTTCCCCAGCTAGCCCGCTAACATAAGCTTCGCCACTTGTTGCACCGTAAAATGCAACGTTCCCGACGATAACATTTTCCCCTGACACAGCTGTTGTTTCCTTAGGTGGAGCAACAATGATTTTACCGCCTGATAAACCTTTTCCGATATAATCATTTGCATCTCCAGTTAGATACATAGACATTCCTTTTGGAACAAATGCACCAAAACTTTGTCCTGCAGAGCCAGTGAATCGAAGGGTAATTGTATCTTCTGGCAGACCTTTCTCACCGTAACGCTTTGTAACTTCACTTCCTACAATGGTTCCAGCTACACGGTTAATATTAGAAATTGGAAGTTCTAGCTCGACTTGATACTTATACTCGATTGCTTGCTGTACCGCAGGCAAAATCTTTTGTATATCAAGAGATTCATCAATTTTATGGTTTTGAGGTGTTTTAAAGGTACGTACACCTTCAGCTTGATATAAAAGAGTTGTTAAGTCTAAGTGCTGAGCCTTCCAGTGATTTTTCGCACGTTCGCTAACGCTTAATACGTCTGTACGTCCAACCATTTCATCCACTGTTTTAAATCCAAGTTCAGCCATAATTTCGCGCACTTCTTGTGCAACAAATTTCATATAGTTAACGATATGATCCGCTTCTCCTAGGAATTTTTTACGAAGCTCTGGATTTTGTGTTGCCACTCCAACTGGGCATGTATCTAAGTGACACGCACGCATCATGATACAGCCTAAAACAATTAAAGGGGCCGTAGCAAAACCAAACTCTTCTGCTCCTAAAAGTGCTGCCATTACTACATCTTTACCCGTCATTAATTTCCCGTCTGTTTCAAGCACTACTTTTTCACGAAGACCGTTTAACATAAGCGTTTGATGAGCTTCTGCTAAGCCAAGTTCCCACGGTAGTCCCGTATGTTTAATACTTGTTTTTGGAGACGCTCCCGTACCTCCGTCGTAACCGCTAATGACAATAACATCCGCTACCCCTTTTGCTACTCCGGCAGCAATCGTTCCTACACCTGCTTTTGAAACGAGCTTGACACTGATTCGTGCATCACGGTTTATATTTTTTAAGTCATGAATAAGCTGGGCTAAATCTTCAATCGAATAAATATCGTGGTGTGGAGGAGGTGAAATTAAGCCTACTCCTGGCGTTGATCCACGCACATCTGCCACCCATGGATATACTTTGTTTCCTGGAAGCTGACCGCCTTCTCCAGGTTTTGCACCTTGTGCCATTTTAATTTGAAGCTCATCCGCATTCACAAGATAATGACTTTTTACTCCAAAACGCCCAGAAGCAATCTGTTTAATCGCGCTGCGGCGATTATCTCCATTTTCATCCAGAGTGTAGCGGCTAGGATGCTCGCCACCTTCACCACTGTTGCTACGTGCACCTAAACGGTTCATCGCAATCGCTAATGTTTCATGAGCTTCTTGACTTAAAGATCCAAACGACATAGCACCTGATTTAAAACGTTTTACAATCGAATCAACTGATTCCACTTCATCAATGGAGATAGATGAACGCGTTTCATTAAACGAGAATAGGTTGCGTAGGAAACCGATGCGTTCTTCATTAGCCGATTCAGAGAATTTTTTAAACAAGCTGTAATCTCCCTTGCGGCAAGCCCACTGCAGCGTGTGAATGGTTTTTGGATTAAACGCATGATGCTCACCCGTGTGTCTCCACTGGAAGTCACTTCCCGACTCTAGCGTTTGCTCAATTGTTTCAACATAAGCATTGTCATGACGTGTTTTCGCTTCTTTCGCAATAACATCTAAACCAATACCGCCAAGCTGCGAAGCAGTACCTGTAAAATATTGCTCGATAACCTCTGCACTGATTCCAACTGCTTCAAAAATTTGTGCGCCCCGATAACTTTGCACCGTTGAAATACCCATTTTAGACATTACTTTTACGACGCCTTCAGTAACGGCTTTTACATATTTCTCAACAGCATAGTCATACGATACGTTCAACGTACCTGCGTTAATTTCATTTTGATATGTTGCAAAAGCAAGATATGGATTAATTGCGTCTGCGCCGTAACCAATCAGCGCTGCAAAATGGTGTACTTCACGCGCTTCTCCTGTTTCCACTACAATGCTTGCCTTTGTACGATTTCCTTTTCGCACTAGGTGCTGGTGCAGCCCGCTGACCGCTAATAACGCTGGAATAGCTACAGATTGAGCACCTGCTTCACGGTCTGTCAAAACAAGAATGCTAGCACCGGCGTTAATTGCCGCTTCAGCTTCAGCAAATACGCGATTAAGATCTGCTTTTAAATCATTTGTAAACACAGCAGATATGACAGCACTTTTGAAATCTGGATGAATTGCAGACTTTAGCTGCTCAGTTTGATCGTTTGTTAAAACCGGCGTCTCGAGCTGAATTCGATGAATATTTTCTTTTGTTGGATGCAGTAAATTCCCTTCTGCTCCAAGCAATGTCATTGTCGATGTAACCAACTGTTCACGAATAGCGTCAATCGGTGGATTCGTTACTTGAGCAAACAGCTGCTTAAAGTAATTGAACAACGATTGAGGACGATCAGACAGCACGGCTAACGGAGTATCGTTACCCATTGAACCAAGCGGATCTTTTCCTTCTGTAATAACTGGAACTAAATATTTATGAATATCTTCATACGTGTAGCCAAATGACTTCTGGCGAATAACCAAATCATCGAAGTATTCAGATTTTTTATCCTGTACTTCTGGCAACGTTACCAGCTGTTCATCTAACCACTCTTGATAAGGCTCAGCCTGTGCCATTTCAGATTTAATTTCTTCATCTGAAATAATTCGGCCCTCCTCTAAATCGATTAGAAGCATTTTTCCTGGGCTTAAACGATCTTTATATAACACATTTTCATCTTCAACATCAATGACGCCTACTTCTGATGAAAGAATGATGTAATCATCTTTTGTAACATAATAACGAGCTGGACGTAAACCGTTACGGTCTAAAATGGCACCGATTTGCTTTCCATCCGTAAACGAAATAGCAGTTGGACCATCCCATGGCTCCATTAATGCGCTATGATACTCATAGAAAGCACGTTTTTCTTGTGACATGTGCGGATTCTCAGACCAAGGCTCTGGAATAAGCATCATCGCTGCATGCGCTGGCTTGCGGCCGGCCAACACAAAGAACTCTAGCGCATTATCTAACATGGATGAGTCGCTTCCTTCAGCATCTAAAATTGGAAGAACCTTCGGCAAATCCTTACCAAATGCGTCTGAAACGAACTGCTGTTCACGCGCTCTCATCCAGTTTTGATTACCACGAAGCGTATTGATTTCACCGTTGTGAATTAAATAACGGTTTGGATGTGCTCTTTCCCAGCTTGGGAACGTGTTTGTGCTAAAGCGAGAATGCACTAAAGCAAATGCAGAGGTAAAGTCTTCATCTTGCAGGTCAAGATAAAAAGCATCAACTTGCTCAGGCGTTAATAACCCTTTGTACACGATTGTTCTGCTTGAAAGACTCGTGAAATAAAAACGGTTTTGACGCGCCTGCGCCCAATTTTCTGCTTGCTTGCGAATAACATATAGTTTGCGTTCAAACGCTAAGTCATCTTGGGTACTGTCATTTGCCCCAATAAATACTTGTCGTACGTACGGACAGCTTTCTTTTGCAACTTTTCCGATTTTTCCGATATTTACAGGTACAGTTCTCCAACCTAATAACGTTTGTCCCTCTTCTTCAATTAATTTATTAATATAAGCTTCAATTTCTCGACGCTCGTCTTCGTTATTTGAGAAAAAGATCATCCCAACTCCGTAACGACCTTTTTCTGGCAAGTTCAATTCAACGCATGTCTTTTTAAAGAACGCGTGTGGAATTTGCACCATTAATCCAGCTCCATCTCCTGTTAGCGGATCGCTTCCCTGTCCGCCTCGATGGTCAAGCTGGCAAAGCATATTTAGTCCTTTTT
This sequence comes from Priestia aryabhattai, assembly GCF_023715685.1. Taxonomy (NCBI): domain Bacteria; kingdom Bacillati; phylum Bacillota; class Bacilli; order Caryophanales; family Bacillaceae; genus Priestia; species Priestia aryabhattai. Next base: position 262,537 of record NZ_JAMBOQ010000004.1, on the reverse strand, counting down.
TAACGATATCATGTGACGCTACGCCTTTCAATTGAGCGTATAGTCCGATTCCACATGCATCGTGCTCAAATTCAGGACGGTAGAGACCTTGAGCTTTTGGCATTTGATTGTATGTCATCTTCTTCTCCCCCGTTCGTTTTCTTTATCTTTTTAAGATCACCTGTTTACATTGTAAGTTTTCAAATCAATATAAACAATATATAATTTAGATAAAACTAATCTAATTTTGATATATATAAATGGAGGATGCCTATGGAACTGCGTCAATTACGCTATTTTATGGAAGTTGCAAAAAGAGAACACGTATCTGAGGCGGCAGAATATCTGCATGTAGCTCAATCAGCAATCAGCCGTCAAATCGCGAACCTAGAATCTGAGCTAGGTGTTAGTTTATTCAAACGCGAAGGAAGAAATGTCAAGTTAACAGCAATAGGAAAAGTCTTTCTTGAGCATACAGAGACGGCTATGAAAGCTATTGACTATGCGAAAGAACAAATTGATGAATACTTGGATCCCGAAAGAGGAACGATTAAAATCGGATTTCCAACAAGCCTTGCTAGTCACCTGCTTCCTACTATTATATCAGCCTTTAAAGAAGAACATCCAAATGTTGCTTTTCATCTTAGACAAGGTTCGTACAAATTTTTAATTGAATCGGTCAAAAAAAGAGATATCAATATTGCTTTTTTAGGTCCTGTTCCTATAGAGGACCAAAGTATAGAAGGGCATATTCTATTCACTGAAAACCTTTTAGCCCTTGTTCCTTCTCATCATCCGCTCGCTGAACGGGACAACATCCGGCTACGAGATTTAAGAAACGAAAATTTTGTGCTATTTCCAAAAGGATTCATTTTACATAAAATGGCCTTTGATGCTTGCAAACAAGCAGGATTTATGCCAAATATTTCATCTGAAGGAGAAGATTTAGACGCGATTAAAGGTCTTGTATCCGCAGGAATTGGCGTCACACTTCTTCCTGAAAGCACTGTGTCTGAAACAACTCCCCGTTTTACTACTAAACTTGCTATTCATACGCCGCAGCTTCAGCGCACAGTCGGGATGATTATTCCTAGAAATCGTGATTTAGCGCCTTCTGATAAAATTTTTTATAAGTTTGTCAAAACCTTTTTTGAACGTTTGGAGCAGTATAAATAAGAGAGACACCCCGTCTCTCTTATTTTTTTGCTTCACACACTATTTCTCAGCTGATAAATAGTCTAAATAGATCTTCTGCCCTTACAGCTAACAAGCATTGACGCTTACCGGACTCTTTCTTATACTGAAGTAACTGACTAAAAAGAAACAAGGTGACTGCTATGGATTTTAAAATTAATTTTTTATCATTTTACGTAATACAAGTAGAAGGAAAAGAAGAACAGGCCTCTAAACAATATAAGCATTTTCAAACGCTTGATACCGAAGAATATGAAGAAAATTCCATTAAAGATTTTTTAGACGGTGAGTTTAAAAAAATTGTAAAACGCAAAGTAGAGCGACACCCCAAAGCAGAACAAGTGCCTACAAAGCTCGGGTATTTTGTAGTTGAACCAGGACATGCTCTCGATTCAAACCCTAATTATAATTTATTTCACCGCACTCGTTTTGCCACAACCAAAGAAGAATTTGAAGAAAACAGCGAGCAGTTTATCAATGCTTATCTTGATACTGCAGCCGTTCGAGGAGGAGCATTTTTAGTTGTATCTGCTGTTCCAAGAAAATATTTTGATCATGCTTTTGTGTTTATTTTAAAATGTGACTTTGAGCCAAAAGTGGCTTCAATTTCAGATGAATCAACTCTTATTCGCCATGTAGAGATGGCAATTACTACTAAAAATATGAAATCTATTCAATACCCATACATGCCTGAAGAAGGCATGGTCGAAGAAAGCGAGCTTGTCATCCACCAAGCGTCTCACGCCCGTTACTTTGAAGACTTTTTAAAATTCATTGACTACAACGAGCCGATGCCTGAGGTTATGAAAACACAAGTGATGGATATGGTGCGTGAACACGTCAGCGAAACGTTTGAAGCGGAAAGCGTAGAACTCGAACAGTTTGAGTCGGACATAGAATTGTGGGCAACAAGTGAAAAGCGTGAGCTTCAAGAACGTTTAGATACGCATCAAGTTATGGAAGCTGCTGCTCATATCGTCGAGCATACGCCTGATGCAGAGTTGAAAATGAAGCTTGGTGAAACAGAGATTAAAGGACTGTTAGCTGATTTCGGTGAAAATATTCATTTAGCGAAAGTGAACGGACGCTACGTGGCTTTAATTGAAGCAGAATCGATTCTATTTGAAAAAGGCGCTTCTCCGATTGAGTTTCATAAGCCGGATGATTTGCACGGAATTATTGAAAAAATCAGCAGTAAGCGTTGGGAAGAATAAATAAAAGACAGAGAGCTGCGTTGTGCTCTCTGTCTTTTATTTAACTGAAAAATGAGCTCTATTTATCCACCTTAATGCTCTACTAATTGGTTCACTGCAACATTTTGTTCATTCTCCGGCTGACCTAGCGGATAAATTCTTACCATATCATTTTCTTCGCTTACATGTTGAATATAAATGGCCGTATCGTTATACGTAACGTTAGCCATAACGGGTGAATCAGCAATTTGTTTTGCTCGCTGCTTGTCCACGTTTCTTCCCCCCCTCTATGTTGACATACATATAAGGTTTGCTTAAAGAATGGATGCTATTCGCCGTCTAAAGTAGTTCTACCGTTTTTTAGCGGTGCGGTAGCCAAGGTAAAAAATGAAAGAAGTATAGGTAATAAATGCAGCTCCAGCTAGCAAGATCATTTTGTGATGATGCCAAAGGGCCACATATGTTTTGATGAAGATCCCCTTTGTAAGTAAAATATATTGATACACAATAAAAGCAACCACTAAAGCAAGAAACAGCACTCGAAACAAACGAATGAAATCAATATTAGATAAAACGGAAGCAGCTTTTACCCAGGGTGATGTAGGAGGCTGCGCTTTTTTAGTGCTTCGGCCTTTAGACTTTTGTTTCTTTGCAGGCGGAGCTTTTGATTCTTCTATTTTAGGTGCTGGTTTTTGTTTTCCTTGAGCCATCGGTCACTTTCCCTCTTTCTTAAATAAAGTGTCTAAAAAAGAAGCTTTTCTATTTTGCATATTCAAGAAAGGGTCAGCTATCTCCTTTTCCCTCTTAAAAATACTTTCCTTTTTTAAATACAGAATGTCTTTAGGTATATGCCCAGAGCATTTTTCTTATCTTCGCATACGTTATATCGTGTTTGATTTGAATTTACTATTTAAAAGGAGCGGTGCCCTAATGAACCCTTATTATTTCAACCCTGGATACATTCCTCAACAAGTTGATTACTCAGTTCAACAATACTATCCCCCTTACGTACCACAGCATGAAGAATACGATGAGAGACAGCAGCTTCAAAATCTTGGAGGATTTGAACGGAGAATTCGTACGCTTGAGAGACAAAATGAGGAGCAAATGAGAGAAATTACTCGTTTAAATCGCGTTGTAGAACGACATACTGACCGTATAAACAGATTAAATCAGCGCTTACGCAATGTAGAAAGAAGACTTAACATTCCATTTACAGCAAGCCAGGATGGATTTTAAACTCACCTTAAGCATTCTCGTTTCTTTTGAGCGAGAATGCTTTTTTACATATCTTCCGTCGTTTTTGATAGCACGAAGGATATTTGATTAAACTTTACATAAAATAAAATTTGACTATTAAAAAGAAAAGGAGAAAATCACATGAAATCCCCTGTTGTTATTTGCCCTAACTGTCATTCTCAAAAAGAGCTTGCTACCGTTCTAACTGCTCAGTCTAATCAAAACGTTATTTATACATGCTCAGCTTGCGGCTATAAGCTGACAAATATTAAAACAAGCAAAGGATAATGAGTATCTCTCATCTCACTTAGTACCTATACCCCATACGTTCTTCATTTCCATATACAAAAATTAACGTTTACGTAAATGTCATTAATTTTGTATACTGATAGTATTATGGGAAAAGGAGTTGAAGAAGTTGAAGTTTAAAATGAAGGAACGCGGGCAGCTGCATTTGAGTCCCGAAGGAAAACAATTAATTTTAGACTTATACGAATCAAATACGATGGAATCTGCAAATGAAGCTTTGGATGCTGAAACGAGAAGCTATCACAGTGGAAAAGCCGATGGGATACAGGCTATTTTACTTCTTTTAGGGGTACAGCTAGAAGAAAACACTTCACAATCATAAATGATTGCCCTATAAAAATCATAAAAGCAGACGCACTCTTGTAGTGAATGCGCCTGCTTTTTATGATTCTTCTTGCTCAAATTTTACAATTGCAGCCTTAGCACGATCTCTTAGTGACAGAAGGTCTGACTCTACCTTTAAGATGTTTTTCTTTTTCTGGTCAATCAGCTTGAGCTGCTCTTCAACCGTATGTAACACTTGCTCTAACTTTTCTTTTTGTTGACTTGTTCCTTTCACTTGCCTATAATCCATCTTTTGTATTTCAAGAGTATCACTTAAAGCAAGAAATTCCTGTAATTCTTGAAGTGAAAAACCCATGACTTCTTTGGCATTCGTAATTTTCTTTAAAAATTCTACATGTTCTTCGGTGTACAGACGAAATCCACCTTCACTTCTTGGAGGTGCCGGCATCAATCCAATTTGTTCATAATAACGAATCGTACGTTTTGTTAAACCGCTTTGCTTCGCTACATCATCTATTTTCAGTTCACTCATTTTTAAATCTCCTTTAATCAATTAACAATGTCAACTTTTCATAGTTGTTACTATTATACACTAACGCTAGGCATCTCAAAACAAATCTGAACAGCTGTGCACTTATTTAAAAATAAATAAGCAATTTCTTCACCCTTTTTAGAGTAAAAAAATTGCTTATACAGTATATGCTGGGCTCTTTTCTCTAAAATCTTATCATGAATGCCGTTTTTGTTAATTTACGATTTAGCATACAAATTAATAAATTTGTTTTTTTGATATTTCTTATTTCTATCCACTAAATGTTTATTAACTTGTATGTAGCCTTCTCTTTCTGTACTAGCCCCGCCTGCGCTGAGTACACCGATAGCCACGCATGCTATCCAACCTAGTTTCATTATAGCAGAAAGCGCTTACATAATAAAGTGTTATGCTTTAATTTCTAAAAAGTTATAAATAAAATCAGCAGGTCTTTTTCTAGACCCTGCTGATTTGTTAAATAGAACCGGCGACGATACAGCTTTATAAAACAGTAAATAAGTCGTCTTAATAAGCTATTTTATAAATCAAAAACCGTTCATATGGATTTTTCTGATCCAGCTCTGGCAGCATTACTTCTTCTTTTAAAATAAAAGAAGGGTGTTTTTCGAGATGATGAAGATAATCCTCCGAACTATAATATAAAATCAAATCAATCTCGCGCTTATTCTCTTCCCACGAAAGCAAAATATTGTTCACTACTTGGATAAAAATTTGAACTGAAAAAGGATTAAAAAAATAAAAGCAGTTGTCTAGTGGATGAATCTTATATTCCTGGGCTAAACAACACTGAAAATGAATATGATGTTTGCGGCCCTTGGCTTTTTTTAAATAGCGCCTCTGATTATCTATGGCCTGCTCATAAAAGTGCTCATTCATTTCTATCCCTACAGCGGTGGCATTACATAGGTAGTTCACATAAAAATTCAGCCTTCCTTTTCCACACCCGAAGTCGACAATTCTATCGCTGCTTGTTAGCTCATACTGAGTGAAAAGTGTTTCTAATGCACTATAAGGCGTGGGTTCATAACGATGGTAATGAAATGAACCATTAAATCCCTTTTGTTCTCCCGTTGTTTTTATGTTTAATAAAGCATCATAATATTGCTCATTCATGGTCAATCTCCTGTTTATAGTTGTTGAAAAAGAGAAAGAAGGACAGATGTCCTCCTTTCTCTTTTTTCTCACTCTACTTTCACACGCATTTCTGATATTTTAAGACCGATCTCTTCGATTAACTGCACAGCTTCTGCTCGTTTTTGATCATCTAATGTGCTGACTTCTTGTATATCTATGCCTTTCAAATATCGATAAGAGGCTTTAAGACGTTCTAGGGTATCTTCTTGGTCAAACGTTTTCATGATTATCTCCTCCAGTATATGTAGTTACTATATGTATACCACAAACATGCACGTAATAAATCTAACATGTTTAATAAATACTAAACGTATCTGATTTATCTCAGAGGAAATGTACTTCTAATGGCTGATATATACTCAAAAAATTCCTGGGTTTTAGAATTTTTACGTTCATTTCTTGTATTGGTTGCAAAAAAAGCTTCTCTTTGCGCTTTACTTATCTCAATTTGAACACCCATCCGCCTAGCTGTTTTATTAGTTATATTTCTAGGGCTTATACCGGAAAAAGGGTCTTGATCTGATAAAATTTCTGTACTAAAACCTTTGGAAACAAGCGCTTCATGTACTTTTGACCTTAACGCTTTGTCAGCACCGCCGATTTTAGTGTGTTTTTTACTTTTATCATTGTATCCATGAAAAGATACTGCATAGTCTTCTTTAGATATAATAGTTAACGCATGAGGTTCATCAAAATGAGTGGATGTGATATGAAGATCAGCATTTCCTGATTTCTTTAATCCTTCAAATATATAGTATGAGTATTCGTTTCCTGCTAAGCCAACTGCAAGTTCGGATGTTCCAGTTTCGATACCTCCGCCGTGTATCGCAAGCATTATAATGTTAGAAGGTCTGATTTCAAATTGAATTTTGTAGTCTTGGTTATATACTTCATAAGAGGCAAGTTCAGAGAAGCTAGCATATTTATCTGGCATCATATATCCTCCTTGTGAATAAGACATAGTAAATAAACTTATTAGTCCTTTCTTTAATGTACCACATCTTTTCTTTCATCACATACTATGTGATTGCAATTACCAATAAATATGGTACGATTAAGTTCGAGTTTCTTGCTCGTTAAAAGTTCACCAGATAGTCAAAATTTTCATTTTTAAGCATTCTGTTTTTATCTTATAATAAAGGATGTACTTATTTTTAAGTGGTAATTCGACGTTTTTCTTTGTTTTTTTAAAAAGTTCAAGGAATGTTAACAAATTTTACGAGCAACCTTGATGTAATTACGATATTTTTTTGTTAAAATAGTTTAGTTGATTAATAAAGATTAGGTTTATTCATGCAAGAATAAGCTCAAAAAGGAGAATTGCTGTGAAAAATACCGAAGTTATCACAAAGGAATCACTTCCTATCAATCAGTATTTTTCCCGGGAAGTAATCAGTGCTATTATAAAAACTGGGATTATTAAATCGAACTCTCTAGGAATGGTTGCTGGGCTTTGTCTCGCAATTGCTGTTAATGACTTAAGCTTTGTGACACAAATTCCTATCATTATTTTGGCTTTAATTGGGACATCCTTTGTTGTAGGAGGAGCTGGGGCAGTTAATAACTTCTATGACCGTGATATCGATGCTATCATGAAACGTACAAAAGACAGACCGACGGTAACAGGAGCGGTCAACCCTAAATTTGCTCTATGGTTAGGACTGGCTTTATTTGTTATCGGTGTAGGTATTTTATTTTTAGTTTCTAACATGGCCGCCATCATGGGTATTTTAGGATTTTTCTTTTATGTAGTGCCTTATACTATGCTTACAAAACGTACAACAATTTATAACACCGAAGTCGGAAGTATTTCTGGAGCTATGCCTCCAATCATTGGATGGGCCGCTATTTCACCAGACTTATTTCATCCGGTAGCAATTGGATTGTTTGTATTTATGTTTTTATGGCAGCCTCCTCACTTCTACGCTATTGCGATTAGAAGACTTGAGGAATATAAAGCCGCAGGTGTACCAATGCTTCCTGTAGTAAAAGGTATTCGCCGTTCAAAAGTTCAAACACTTGTATACTTAGTTATTTTACTAGCGGCATCTTTCTTATTTTTATCGTTTAGTAAAATTATTGCATTTACAATGTTCGGTTTAACACTAGTTTGGATGCTTCTTGGGATTTTTGGATTTAAAAAACTAGAAGATACAAAATGGGCTACTTTAATGTTTGTGTTCTCATTGAACCACCTTACGATTATTTTTGCCCTTATGATTGTACTGTCATTTTTCAAATAATAAACTGTATAAAAGCAGGTAGCTATCAGCTACCTGCTTTTATACTAGATACATCTTTTGCTTCGAGCGAAATCATTCCTCCGTATCTCGCCGAAACTGCTCCCCCTAAAGCGTTGGCAAACATTGTATACTGCTCCCATGCTTCCTCACTTTCAGGCAAACTTTTTTCGTGAACATACCATAGAATTCCTGCCATAAACGCATCACCCGCTCCCTTCGTGTCTATCACCTGCACTTTTTTTGCACTCACATGAAGCGTTTGATTTGCAGTAACGGCTACTGCACCATTTTCTCCTTGAGTGACCCACACGTACGGAATATGATACGCTCTCAGTTTTTCTATACTTTCTGTAAGGTCTGTTGAATTCATCAAAAATAGCAGCTCATCTTGAGAAATTTTCAAAATGTCTGTTTCATACAAAAACTGTGTTACGATATTTCTACATGCTTCTTCACTTTCCCATCTTTTCATTCGAATATTCGGATCAAAAGCTACAAGCATACGATGTTGTTTCGCGAGCTTCACAGCTTCCTTTGTAGTTTCCTGGGAAATCGGATGAAACAAAGTGCCTGATCCAAAATAAAAAATCGCTGCCTGCTCAAATAGAGCTTTCTGCAGCTCCTGTTTATACACTTGCTCATGAGGGGTAGAATCTATATAGGAATGGAAGTAACGATCTCCTTCTTTACTTTTATGTACATACACTTCACAAACTTTTTTAGTCTCCGATGTTACACAGCCGCTTTGGTTTACTCCTTCAATTAAAAGTTTCTTTCTCACGAAATCACTTGTTTCATCACTGCCTAACTTGCAGATATAATATGCTTTTGCTCCTAACTTCTGAACTCCAACTGCTACATTAACGGTTGTGCCTCCTAAAAAAGGGTCAAAGCTAGTGTTAGATTCGTTTTTCGCGATAAAATCAATAAATGCCTCACCGTATGAAATAATTCCTTTTTTCACGTTAATCCTCACCTTCTTTCTTCTGTCTCTGAACGCATTTGACACATACACACGCTTTCCCTCTACTTTCTAAAGGAATATGTTTAAACACATCAGAAGTAAAAACTTTCTGCATACACCAACACTCTTCTATTTCTCTGCCTTGTACAGAAGCACAGTTATTTTTCTCTCCACAGATAGGACATCTGCTATCATCGCCTGAAAATGCCATGAATCCCTCTCCTTTTTTCTTCTATGCAGTTGTATGGGGTATCTTTATTAGTATACAAGAGGTGGTTGAAATGCGCTTTCTACTTTTTGATATTTTCGTTTTCAAAATCTCCTATTCTTGGTACTATACATATAACGGAAATAACACATTGCGAAAGGAGCCTTTATGACAACAAACTTATTTCACCAAAAACCCCTTGCTACATGGATGCGTGAATATCCTTTATTAACACCTTTAATCAATAAACAGGAAATACTTTGGATAAACCCTTATATAAGACCTGCTCAAGAAGCACTTTCGTCTCTTCCTTTACACACCAAAGATATAAAAGATGCAAAAGAACGACTTTCTCGCTTTTCTTCTTTTCTTCAAATCGTTTTTCCAGAGCTGAAAGCATCAAAAGGAATAATTGAATCACCTCTTCAAGAAATTACATATATGAAAGACTATTTAAATCAACAAATGAATAACAAGCTGCAAGGAAAATTACTGATGAAATGCGATCATGATCTTCCCATATCAGGTTCTATTAAAGCAAGAGGCGGCATTTATGAAGTATTAAAATTTGCTGAAAGTCTTGCTATCAAAGAAGGGATGCTTACCGAGGAAAGCATCTACGCTCTTCTAACTGAAGAACGATGTAAAGAGTTATTTTCTTCTTATTCTATTGCAGTAGGATCTACCGGTAATTTAGGTTTAAGCATTGGTATTATGAGCGCCACTCTAGGCTTTAACGTCACCGTCCATATGTCAGCTGATGCTAAGAAATGGAAAAAAGATCTGCTTCGTTCTAAAGGTGTAACCGTTATTGAATATCAGTCTGACTACGGAAAAGCCGTGGAAGAAGGACGAAAGCAAGCCGAAGCAGACCCCACCTGTCATTTTATTGACGATGAACAGTCTAGAGATTTATTTCTTGGTTATTCCGTCGCTGCTTTACGTTTGGAAAAGCAGCTAGCCGAGCAGCAGATTCAAGTAGACGCCAAACACCCTTTGTTTGTCTATCTACCTTGCGGAGTAGGCGGAGGTCCTGGTGGTATTACATTTGGATTAAAAGAAATATACGGTGATCACGTTCACTGCTTTTTCGCTGAGCCTACTCACTCTCCTTGCATGCTGCTTGGCTTAATGACCGAGTTACATGCTCGCATTTCCGTTACAGATATTGGACTTGATAACTTAACAGCTGCCGATGGACTAGCTGTAGGAAGGCCATCTAGCTTTGTAGGCGAAACGATAAAATCGCTTATTAGCGGAATTTATACCGTAGAAGATGATCAACTTTTCCGATTTATTTATGAGCTAGCCAATCGTGAAAATATGTATATAGAACCTTCAGCAGCCGCTGGTTTACAAGGGCCTCTTCACATAATGGACAGCGGATCTTCATATATACAAGCGCAAGGGCTAGAAAACGATATGTCACAAGCTACTCACCTTGTATGGTCAACTGGAGGCAGTATGGTGCCAACTGATGTGATGAATAGTTATTACGAGCAAGGAAAAAATCTAATGAGTAGATAACGTCAAAAGGCATGGAGAACAATTATGTTCTTCATGCCTTTTTAGACGAAGTAGCTCGCAGAAAGATAGGATGCCAAATCTCAAATGGAAAATATCCCGACTTATAGCTGCCGCTTATACCCATAGTTGAAATTTTCACTTTCCGGTATCCTCTTTTCCATAAAAAGGTGCCTGCAAACACCTCAATTTCTTCCACTTTCTTTCTTCTAATAATCGTTGTTTTTCGTGTTAAAAACTGCGATCGAATACTGACAAATACCTCGTTCATCATCAAGCCGCCTTGGCGATAGCCCAACCAGTGAATAAGTACGTATGCGAGGCATAGCACGGCAATAACCCACACAAACATTGATTTCCAAAAGCTGATGCCAATCCCTGCCGCTGCAAATAACAAGAGCGGTAATATTAATGGGTACCATGCATATTGAATAGCTGTATTTCTTGGACACTTTATATATTCATAATGCGGCACATATACGTTCATTAATGCTGAAATCTCTTTTTGTTGGATAAACGGGTGCAAATAGACCTTTTCTTTTAAATCAGAGGTTACTACATTTAACGAAACGGAAGACCATCCAAATAAGCGTCGAAACAACCCTTCTTCTATCGTAACAGCCTGTATTTTATGAAACGGAATCGTAAGGGATTTCTTATTCAACAGTCCGTATTTAATATGTAGATAATGGTCATAGCGTTCCACTGTAAAACCGCCAAATCGTATCACATACAAAACGATAGACAGTAAATAAGCAAGCACCACAATTACAGCCACTAATACAAATAAACCAAGCATCGATTGATGAATCACTTCTTCGTAAGCTGTCTTCACCCAGCGGTTGATATACGTATCAATATACTGATAGAGAAAACCAAGAGCAGCAAAAATATAGCCAAAATTCCCAGAAAACGCAGCAGCTAACGCCAGCTGTTTCACCGAAACTTTCATCTTACGTTCAGGACTTTTTTCTCTTACTTCCGGCTGACTTCCTGACAGCTTTAACGTATCTTTAAGATGGTGCGCTTCTTTTAGTGAAATACCAGATAAATCAATTTCAGCATCCGTACCGCTGCTGGCCGTGTCAATACGAAGTCGGGCTAAGCGAAGGATCCTAAAAACAAATGGCTGATCTAACTGAATCGATTGAATGCGATTTCGTTGAATAAATCGTTTTTCTTTTTTTAAAATCCCTTTGTACAGGCGCACTTCCGTTTCCGTTACTTCATAACGAAATTCTCTCCAAGTAAAAAAAGCAAATACAGCGACTACGCCTCCCGCTAATAGCGTTGCCCACCAATATGTAAACAACAGGTGCCGATTGACAATAAATACAAACACAAAAGGCAGGATATTATTTTTTATATGTTCAATAAATGCTATGGCAATATATAACGGATGCAGCCGCTTACTCATCTTCATCATCTACCTCTGCTAGTCTAGCAATATACTCTCGCAGTGCTTCAGCATCTCTTTGTCCGAGTGCAGGAATTTCGACGCTTCCAGCTGCTGTGATGATTTTAACAGATGCCAAGTCAAATTTTCGAAAAATCGGCCCTGTCAAAGTTTCAACGTGCTGCACTTTTACAAGCGGAATTTTCGTATGATACCAGATGAATAGCCCTCGTTGCACATCAATTTGAGTATCCGTTACTTCATATGAATATACATTCATATATACATTTGGAGCTATAATTGTATATATGATAAAGCTAACAACCAATAGTCCAGCTGATATCCATCCAATAATTGACCACCAATCAAAAAAATGAACGAGTAGAAAATAACCTGCTGTTGCCAGAAGCCACAGGCCATGCGTAAAAATTGATTGCCAGCGCATCGCTTTTTTAGCCTCAAGAGGCAGTTTTCCCTTTAAATGTTCAAACTCCATAAAAGCTCCTTTCTCTACCTTTTTTAATAGCTCTATTACTATTTTACGTTAAAAAAGGAAAAAAGTTTCACAGTTTACCATTTTCTTATTATTTTCGATAAAAACAAAGCTGCCTATTTCTAGGCAGCCTTGTTTTTATCGATAAACGCCGTCTTTCTCACCGTGTACGACAGCGGCTCTTTCAACTGCTTCAGATACTGCTTCATGTACAGCTAGATTAAGAGGGTGAGGAACTAAATCACCTGCACGCGTTGAATTCGCAATGGCTTCAGCTGCAGCTACAAGCATCGTATGCGTAATATCGCGCACTCCCGCATTTAATACTCCTCTGAAAATACCTGGGAAGCCAAGTACATTATTCACGGACCTTCCGTCAGTAGCATAAATAGCTCCTGCTTCAAGCGCATCTTCAGGTTCAATTTCTGGCTTTGGATTAGAGAGGGCTAGAATGATTTGCCCTTTTCGGATCCATTCTTTTTGTATTAAACCAGGTACACCCGTTGTCGCAATGACAATATCACAGCTTTCCATAAGCTCTTCTAACGAATCCGCTACTTTTCCACCGTAGCTGATTAAGCGCTCATTCGCTTCGGGAGACTTATCAGCTCCTATCACCTGTTTGACACCGTAAGCCATGAACATTCTGCAAGTAGCGATACCGGCAGCTCCTAAGCCAATTTGTCCTACTCTAGCTTCTTTCAAATTCACACCTGTGCTGCGACAAGCTGAAATAGCTGCTGCTAGTGTCACAACCGCTGTTCCGTGTTGATCATCATGCATAACTGGAATATCGAGTTCTTCTTTCAAGCGTTCTTCAATTTCAAAGCAGTGAGGCGACCCTATATCTTCTAGTAAAATACCGCCAAATCCCGGTGAAATATTTTTAACCGTTTTAATGATTTCTTTCGGTTCATTTACATTCAACAAAATAGGGATAGCGTTTACATTGGCAAGTTGATCAAATAACGCAGCTTTTCCTTCCATAACCGGCATCCCTGCAACTGGGCCAATATTTCCTAACCCCAATATAGCTGTACCATCCGTTACGATCGCAACCGTGTTTCCAATACTCGTATAAATCTTAGCTTTATCGGGCTGTTCTTGAATAGCACGGCAAACGTTTGCTACACCTGGTGTATACACTCTTCTTAAGTCGGCGATCGACTCAATTTTCATTTTGCTTTTCATTTGAATTTTACCGCCTTCATGCGCATGGAGAACTTCATCTGATACTGTATGTAAAGTAATGCCTTCTAAACTGCGAACCGCTTCAAGCAATTGTTCAAGCTGGTCTTCACTTTCAACTTGAACCGTAATGCTTCTCATGGTGTAGTTATGTCCTACTTTAACGGTTTCAACTTCGCCGATGTCTCCTCCAACATTTCCAATAGCAGTTGCTACTCTTCCTAAGTTTCCCGGTACGGTTGGTGTTTGTACCATTAATGTGCGTATTAAATTATTCATCATATCCCCCTTGTCCTAATCCTGCAGTACGTATGCTTACTAAATGAAGCCTTTAAAACGGTCAAATTACCCATAAGTTCATGTTATCTACTTATCTTACAAGTAGATCTATACGTACTCTCTTTTCCATCAAAAGAAAAGTAATAGATAACGCTTTCAAAAAGCTGTTTCGCTTTGATTATAAGCAAAGTTTTTAGAATAATCAAGCGATGACATTGTGAAAATTCATAAATTATTAAGAAGGAATTTGTTCTTCATAAACAGAAAAGACTTATATAGAGAAGAAACAAAGGAGTGAAGCAATTGAAATCAATTTGTGTGTTTGCAGGATCAAGCGCTGGGATAAAAACGGAATATAAAGAGGCCGCCGTCTCGCTAGGACGTTACATGGCCAAAGAAAACTACCGGCTGATCTATGGAGGCTCACGAATGGGCCTAATGGGAGAAGTCGCAAATGAAATGCTCCAACATGGGGGCGAAGTCATTGGTATTATGCCCCGCGGTTTGTTTAGCGGTGAAATCGTTCATACCGCGCTAACAGAACTCATCGAAGTAGAAAGCATGCATGAAAGAAAAGCAACTATGCACGAGTTAGCTGATGCTTATATTGCACTTCCTGGAGGTTTCGGGACATTTGAAGAGTTGTTTGAAGCTCTTTGCTGGGCTCAAATTGGTATACATAAAAAACCAGTGGGATTATTAAATGTGAACGACTACTACAACCCGCTTATGCAAATGGTTCAGCATGCCGTAGATGAAGGGTTTTCTACTGATTCTGCTATTCGTCTAATTAACATTTCTGATACTCCCGAACAGCTTATCTCTTCAATGGACACCTATGCTTCTCCTTCAGGTGACCAAAAATGGAACACTGAACGCTAAAAAGCAAGCGCATAATTTGCGCTCGCTTTTTAAGCGTTATTAAAAGCAATCTCATATTTTTTCACACCAAAAACAAAAGGGCTATCTATTGGCTTTAAAGACTGATTCTGAACTTTCGAAAATCCCCCTTTTTCTAGTAATTTAGCAAAGGCAATTTTCCCTTCCATTCTTGCCAGCGGTGCTCCTAAGCAAAAATGGATGCCAAACCCAAAGCTCACGTGAGGATTCTTTTTACGATTAACTACAAAAGTGTTAGGGATTTCAAACTTAGCTGAATCTCTATTTGCACTTGCTGCCCAGCTAATCACCTGCTGCCCTTTTTTAATCTTACATTCTCCAAATTCTACATCTTCAGCAGCTATGCGTCCAATCGCTTGAATAGGAGGATAATAGCGAAGAGTTTCTTCCACCAGGTTCGGAACTAGCGATATGTCTTGACGAACTTCATCCTGCACGTCTAAGTCTTCTGTCATATACCGGACTCCGTTAGTAATTAAGTTTGTTGTTGTTTCATTGCCTGCTACTAGCAATAGAATACAAAACCCCAGTACTTCCTCTTCTGTTAAATGTTCGCCGTCAATTTCTGCTTCTAAAAGCAGCGAAATAAGATCTTCTTGTTTATTTTTCTTACGCTTGGCGATAATTTCTTTAAAATACCCTTGTAAAAAAATCACGCCGTCATTACGCTTTTGCATCATTTTCGCAAAAGCTTCGTCTGAATTATTTTCAGCACCGCTGACTAAGTCATCGGAGTACTTTTTGAACAGTGCTCGATCTTGTATAGGTACTCCTAGTAACTCTGCTATTACAATAATCGGCAGTGGTCCAGCAAAGTCTTCTACTATATCAAACTGTTTTTTGCTGTTTACTTCATTTAATAAATAATCTGCAATTTCTTCAATATGACTCTCCAAGTGCTGAATAGCTCTTGGCGTAAAAGCTTTGTTCACTAAGTTTCGTAATTTTGTGTGTTTTGGAGGATCCATCATTAAGATACTTTCTTGACGTTCTTCCATTGCTCGTTTAGATGAAAAAAGCAATGGGTTTTTTAAAATATATTTTACTGTTTCATAATCAAATACATCCCAACAGTTTCGGCTTTCATCGTAACGAATAGGTGCCTCCTGACGCAGAGTGTTATAAATATCAAAGGGATAAAGCTGCTGTTCAACGGATTTAATTTCTTGCATAGGAATCAAGTTAGCATAACGATTTTCTCTTTTCACTACTTTTGGGTTCATCTCGTCTTCCTTCTTTCGTTTAAAAGTAAACTCGTTAAGTTTTTTAATTGTCTACAGATAAAAGAATTTTTTTCCATCTTTTATCTTTTGATAAGCCTATCACAAGGTTTTTGCACTTTCAACGGACATAATCAGAAAATTTTGTCAATTATACCGAAGACTTATTTTATTCAAGGTCTAACTCAGTGATTTTTTCCATTTTTTAGTTCATTTATCTTGTTTCATAATAATCATATAGATGGTTACACTACAAGTAAGTACGTAAGAAAGTAGGGATCTCATGTGATAGATGCCCTTATGTGGGGTGGTGTCTCAGGCTCAGCTGTACTAATCGGAGCTATTATAGCTATCTTTGTACCTTTAAAAAAACAGTTGACTGCTTATATTATGGCTTTTGGCACGGGCGTTTTGTTAGGAGCTGCTGCCTACGAGCTCATTCAAGATTCGGTAAAAGAAGCGGGGATTATTGCTGCTTCTTCAGGCTTCTTAACTGGTGCAGGGCTCTTTACTCTTCTTGACATGTCCTTAGCTAAAAAAGGCGCTCACAAAAGAAAACGTTCTAACCACCTTGCCCCCGCTAGCTCGGGACTAGCAATCTTTATAGGTACCATTATGGATGCTATACCTGAGTCACTTATGATTGGCGCAAGTTTGATTGAACAGCACCGCGTTAGCTGTCTGCTTGTTGTCTCTATTTTTATTAGCAATATACCCGAAGGAATCTCCGGGACAAGCGGACTACTAAAAAGCCAATACAACCAAAAGAAAATTTTTTCATTATGGCTTTCAGTTTTGTTCATATCAGCTCTCTGCTCTTGGATTGGATACCTATTTCTTCAAAACGCTACCCCAAATATGATGGGTTTTATTGCCTCATTCGCCGGGGGAGGAATTATTGCAATGGTTGCTTCTACGATGTTGCCAGAAGCTCTTGAAGAAGGTGGTCCTGTTATTGGTTTTATTGCTTCATTAGGGTTATTAACTTCTATTATTTTGGATTATATGTCTTTTTAATGAATAAACTTATATTTTTTATGAAACAAAAAATATAGGTCTTTCGTCTTTACAAGTAGATATAAATAAAAGGAGTTACAATCATGAAAAAAATATATGCTTCTCTTTCAATTTGCTCTGTACTCACTTGCTTATCAGGGTGTGCCTATGCGCCTCATAATAATCTGTCTGCTGAAAGAGTCTCTGCTTCTTCTATTCACCATACTTCTTCTTTAGAACATGAGACTTCAATAGAGGAAATTACAAATAAACTTCCGGGACACTTTTATTTGAAAGGCATAACCTTTCAAAATGCGCAAAAACCTTATTACTTAGCAATTAATTACACTGCAATAGATAATCAGCATACGTTTGAAAAAAGCTGGACGTCTGTTAAAACCAAACGTACACTTTTACATAACGCAACCATCTTACTTTCTGTCGTACAAAATGTTGACAGCGTTCACTTTACTATTAATACGACTGTTCCTCAGACAATCACGATTACTCGAAAAGAGTTAACCGACTTCTACGGAATTGATCTGCGGAATTATAATGACGTGAATCAAGTGTGGAAAGCAAAATACGAAGGGCAACAAGAAAAAATTGATGAATTTTATGATGCACATCCTATTACGGAAATGCAATAAAAGCGGTCCATGGCCGCTTTTTAAAGTTGGTTTTTCATAAACACCTGCTCAAGTTTGATTCCTTCATCTGTATATAAATCTTGAAAGCCAAATGATTTTAACATTTTCACGAGTAAGCTATTCCTTTTTGCAGGTACATTATATGTATTGTAAGCAATTGGTCCATACATATTAAAAATGGATACCAATAAAAAGCCCAGAACTTCCTCTCGATTTGAGATATTTTCCTTAACGCTTCCTTGATAAAAAGTAACGGAATTCACGATGCCTATGGAAGAAAAATTCTTTTGAAATAATAGATAGCCAACTTCTTCGTTTCTTTCATTCAACGCAATAAACGATTCTCCATCTCGAATACAGTCAAATTGATTTTTCCACGGAACATCGTATGTATAAAAAGATAGGTTCTGAATATCTTTTGCAAGCCCTCGCTTTAGCGAATACGTAAACTGATTCTTCTTTTTAAGTAAGGGAGAGCGAAAACTACCTCTATGCTTTAGAAATAAAAGCGTATCTACAATCTCATATCCATATTTCTGATAAAGGTGAATGGCTTTTTCATTAACCTTAAATGCTTCCAGACTAGCTTCCACTACTCCCTGTTGTTGATACCTCTCAAGTGAGGCTTTTAGCAAGGCTACGCCAATTCCCATTTTTCGGTAAGATAATGCTACGCTTGTACCTCCATTCCAAGCATGTTTTTTTCCTTTAACCTTTTTTATTCCATTTAAAATAATTCCAGCTGGTGTTTCATTATAAAAAGCGACAAAAGAATGATCGACAGATAGATGATCGAAACCAAATCTACAAGTGAATTGATCTAGTGACAGCGCAATGGGAATATAATAATCTTCAAAACCCTTATTGAATGCTTTTAGCGCATCAGAAAACGAACACTGGCTTAGGGGCTTAATTATAATCACAGTACATTCATTCCTTTTTTAAAAAAATAATAAGCTAAAAATCATTATAAGAAAACATTATTAATATCATTCTGAATTTTTGTAGTTTTTTTCAAAAAAGAAAGAGACATACCGTTTAAATACCCTGTCTCTTCCTTTTCTTTTAACACTCTATTCTATTGTTTTTTAACCTCTACATCCGAAGCTTTCACAAACGCATAGCGGTGATTAAAATAAATTTGATAGTATTCGTCTTTCCCAACAATCATTTTGTGATCGTTTGGATTTGTTGTAAAAGTTGGTGCATAGTAATAGTCACTTGTTACTTTTTCTACCCCTACGTACACCTGCTCCGGAGAAATTGTATACTGAAGTGGCACCATCTCTTTAACCGGTATATTAGAAGGATAGGCTGAAGCTTCGGGGAAAGCACCTCCATATACTTGAATGCTTTCTTTTCCTGCTTTTGGCGTTAATAATATGCCTGTACCTTTACTTGTATTTTTATTATGTGGATTATAAAACCACGCTTTTTGTCCTCCGTACCAAATCGCTGTCCATTCTCCTTTTGTCTCAGCCACTGCATACGTTTGTCCTGTTACAGCTTTGCTTCCCCAATCTAACGTTTGTTTCGTTCCTGGTCCTGAAGCTGCAGGCTCATCCAGTAACGGTGAATCATTGCTAGGGGCTTGATGCAAATACACAAAGTTGGTCGGCTGCTTTGGCGCATCTGATACCTCTGGCTGATTGTTTTTAAAGACTGGATTAATTGTAACGGCTGATTTGTTTGTATGCTGGCGCTCAACTGGGCTTCCTACTAAATCCATATAGTGCCCCCAGTCCCAAAACGGCCCAGGATCTGAATGCATACCTGATTGAGCTTTAGGAGACAAACCCGGTACCTCGTCATGACCAATAATATGAGCTCGGTTTAACGGAATATTATATTCTTTGGCAAGGTGGCGTACGAGCCTTGCTGAAGAACGGTACATTTCTTCTGTAAACCATGTGGATCCTTCAAGCGCGAACCCTTCATGCTCGATTCCAATACTGTGCGTATTAAAATACCAGTTTCCTGCATGCCATGCTACATCTTTGTTATCAATCATCTGTGCAATGTGGCCATCACTTGAACGGATTACATAGTTTGCAGCTGCTCTATTAGGATTAGCAAACAAATCAATCGTTCCATCATAACTCACTTCCGTATCATGAATAACAATATAACGAACATCTGATTTTTGACGATTTGCAATATCATAGTTTCCGTAATCTGAAGGACTTTCGCTAAATTTCCCGTAAAAAGCAGGGATGTATTCACATTTTAAAGAGGCCGGACACTCGGCTTTACTCGTATTCGAATTTTCAGCGCGAGGAATCGGTATATCTATATTGTGAGGAGAAATTTTAAGATGCTGTCCGTCTAACGTTGTACGCTCTGCTCCTTTTTCCAACGTTTTATATACATCATCGGCAAATACTTGAGCGTTTTCTTTATCCTGGGAAGAACTGTAAGCTACGACTGCGTCGTACCATTTCTGATCGGTAGACGGTACGTTTCCATTTTTGTCTTTTGCAATAAAAGCTAGCACAGCAGCGCCACCGCGAATATTTTGCACAGGATCTTTTTTTAATATTTCTTTATCTGACTTAAGCAGCTTAGCAGCTAAGGAAAGCGTTTGCTGTTTGTCATATGCTGGTTTTGAAGGCGCAGTTCCGTTTCCTTTTCCATCTTCTGAAAAAGGGATGTCGGTTAAATGCATAAGGCCGTATCCCCCAGCCGCACTAGGTTCTCCATTATGATTTTCCCAGCGCGACTTGTTGTAGGAAATTGCTTTTAAAAGCGAAGTTGGCACACCAAATTCTTTAGATGCTTGGACAAATGCTAGCTCCAAAGAATCCGACTGATTCTCCGCAGCCTGAGCAACTACAGGCTTTTGTAGCATATGAATAGGCGTATAAGCTGTACACATGACCCCAGCAGCAAGCATGGCTATCCCTATCTTGTTTAGTTTTAATCGTTTTTTTAGTTTCAAACGTATTCCTCCCCCGTAGAGTATGTAAATGAGATAAATAAAGACATGATCTGACTTTACCTCGTTCTCAACCATTTCGTCTTCTTTCTTTCTATTCCCTTGAGACAATAGTCTAGAAGATTCGACAGAATTACTAGGAGGAAAGATGTGGTACGATGGAAAATCGATAAAAATCGTCCCTCTTCTTTAAAGTTACGCTCTCAAAAATGGTTGAGTACGACAGCGGTACATTCACCCATTTTGCTGCCTTTTCGATAAAGTAGCGATATTGTAGATAATGACATTCCTTCTATAATTCAACTATTACTAAACCAAATTTCTTAATTTACCAGTTTTTTAACAGACTGTACGTTCGATATTTTAGTAACTTTTCACCATAGTTAACCATGGAAAAGGTTGCTATTATTAAAGACAAGAGAATGTTTACATATGATTGAACGTAGCAAGAACTGCTCTTGAAAGGAGATACCTTATGAGAGGACACAGCATTCCAGCAATTAAGTTGAATGAAGAAGAAAAAGAAAAATTAGAGGAACTTATTGAACATTATAATTTAAAACGAACGTCTCTCATTCGAAAATTTATTATGGATGGAAGAGTTAAGCCACCTTTAATCGGCAAAGAAGCAGGTGTGGAACTATTAGTTAACCTGCGAAAAATTGAGGCTGAACTAAGCCGGCTAAGCAATAATATGCATCAAATTGCAAAGTACTTACATAAACCAAAAGATAAGCAAAATCATTCACAGAACCTTGAAGAAATCCTATTAGAAATGATGAAAAAACAAAAGCATGTACAAGAAGATGTAGAGACTATTTCAGAGCAGCTTAGCGATCATTTATACGTCAAATAGAGAAAAAAAGAGATTGAGATATAACTAAATCACTCCAATCTAAAGACGAACATATTGGATAAATGATCTAGTATGGATGACTTGTTACACCGCTGTTGATTTCCGTGCAAGACTTCACTTTCCGCGGGCGGCCGATGAGCCTCCTCGTCGCTTACGCTCCTGCGGGGTCTCACCTATTCCGCTTTTCCCGCAGGAGTCTTCGCCTTGCCCTCCAATCAACAGCTAGAAGTAACTACATACATGAAACCTACATTCACCATCACCATGAAAAAATCCGAACGATGAATCGAATTCTCCATCAAGAATCTCGATTCATCGTTCGGATCTTCCTTCAATTAAAATACTTTTGTCCCAGCCTCATTTTTTATAAAGAAATAGGAATTTAAATACTTTTTTTCATACCGCACTTTGCGCATGTACGAATAAAAATAAAGTCTTTTACTAAGCTTTTAAATTTTACATGTCCACAGTTATCACATCTGCCTGCAACTTTATCTGGAAACTCTTCATATACATATATTTTTGTTAAATCAATCACTTCTTGTTGCTCTTCCATTTCCATCACACCTTTATGCATCTTTACTATTCATCTCTTTATATTCTATCAAAAATAAGGAAAATTACTAGGGTGAAAGCTTCAAAGAACATGCAGTTTTTTTTGCCCGTTCAGCTTTGTACCACCATTTTTCTCTATCTAAAAATGCTTTTACATTCAGTATTTTTTTATCGTGAAGTGTAATGATGGCTACCTCAGCTCCTTCTTTTGAAAAGGTTACGGCTGTTTCCAATTTTTCTTCCGTTACAAACACTTTTAATGTTTCCAAATTTTCTTTTGTTAATTCCGCAGTTGTTATTGTTTCTCCTTCAATGATCGTATCTTTTTTTTCAATAAAATGTCCTCCATCAATCACCCAGGCTGCACGCGTTTCACCATAAACACGAAAGATCGAATTCTTTTTTAAATGACCTGTTCTCTCTGACATATTTGCATACTTATACGTCTCAGTATCCTCGGTTGTTTTTATCCATAAAGGTTTATATAAAGCAGTAGTTTTTGAAAAACCTTCCGCGTCAGAGGCTTCCACAGATTTTGTGGACTTAGGCTCTAAGTTTAAAAACCGTGCAATGCCTTTTGCATATGCCAAGGCCATGTCTTTTAGAAATTGAGGGTTTTTTAAGAGTTTTGCATCGTGTTCTGTATCAATAAACCCAATTTTAATTAATACAGACGGCATATATGAACGCCTTAACACAGCATGATTAGCTAACTTTCTGCCTCGGTTAGAGTGGTTGTATTTAGTGAGAACGAATTTCACATGATCGTGAATATCGTTTCGGAACACAATGGTTTGGTTATTTATATTTTTGCTATAAATAAAATCTTCATATCCCGTTTCGCCACCTGCATTTATATGAATTGATAAATATACATCAGCACCCCACGCATTGGCTTTATTTACCCGTTCATTTAATGACAGAAACACATCGGTTGTACGCGTTGTACAAAGAGAAAACCCTTGATAGTGAGTAGAAAGAAAAGAGATTATGTGCTGTTGAACAGCTAGCACTAAGTCCTTTTCATATAACTCGTTGACTGCAGCCCCTGAATCTTTTCCTCCGTGACCTGCATCTAAATAAATTTTTTTCATATAACCTGTCTCCTCCTTATTCGTAGCATATGCATGAATAAGCGAAGAGGTTTGTTATACAAAACTACTTTTATGTATAAAGCTTTTTGCTATAGCTCATTTAGAGGTCTTTACAACTGATTTACCATAGCTGGTGACATTAAAATATGTATTTGAACCATCATCTTCATTAATGACAACGTCTAAGTCATGAAAAGAGCGATGAAGTTCTTTTAATAGCGCTTGATCTTTCGTCTGCTCTAGCTGTTCGGCCAGCTTCTCCATATGCTGAAAGTCTTTCCTTAGAACAGAATCTTTTACTACAATCGTGCTAATCGTATTTTTAATAGCTGTTGCTTCTTCTTGTACGGGAGGCCAATCTGGGTGTTCAATAGCACTCCATCCAGTCAGATCATTTAGTACGTCATGATGTTCAGCTATAAAATCTTTTGCCTGCTGATCGCTACTTTCCAGCTTATTAATTTTCTGTTGATTCACTTTTATGGCACTTGCCTTTATACTTTGCTGTGATAAAAAAGGAATTTTTTCGTTCTGGTACAATATCCATCCTGCCGCTCCTCCCCCAACTAGCAGAACGGATAAAAATATCGAAATGATAATACGTTTCTTCTTACTTTTATGTCTTCTTTCCATTTGACTCCTTTCCGGGTATTCAAAACCCTTTAGGCCTTATGAACTGAAACGAATAACCTACAAAGGGAATTTTATCATATTTTCAATATTAAAAAAATTAAAAAAGAGACTCCTTCGAGTCTCTTTGAATCTACTTCAGTTAACTTTCACTTGTGCGTAGCGATTTTTGGGAACATTCAAATGCAAGTGACTTCTTAATGTACTCCCTTCGTATTCTGTACGATACAAGCCTCTTTCTTGCAAAATCGGTACAACGTGTTCAACAAAGTCGTCTAAGCCATGCGGAACGCTTGAATGAATAATAAAGCCGTCAGCTCCCTTTTCTTCAAACCACTGTTCCATTAAATTGGCGATATGCTCTGGCGTTCCAATAAATTGGGTTTTAGGTGTAGCAATTCGCAGCGCCGCTTCTCGCAGTGTCCACTTATGTTTTTTAGCGTTTTCTTTAATTTTGTCAGTCGTACTGCGAAAACTATTACTTCCTATATCTCCTAAGTCAGGAAACGCCTCATCTAATGGAAACTGTGAAAAATCAAAATGATCGAAAAAGCGTCCTAAATAGTTTAGCGCATGTTCAATCGTCACTAATTGAGAAAGCTCTTTATATTTTCTTTCGGCTTCTTCGGTTGTACTGCCAATGATAGGACCAATTCCCGGGAAAATTAAAATCTCGTTTTCCTCGCGTCCTTGTGCTGCGGCTCTTGATTTTACATCTTGGTAAAAAGCTTTCGCTTCTTCTAAATTGTCTTGTCCTGTAAACACTGCGTCAGCCGTTTTCGCTGCTAACTCTTTGCCGCTTTCAGAAGAGCCTGCTTGAAACACTACAGGCTGACCCTGAGCTGAGCGGCCAATGTTTAACGGGCCTTCTACAGAGAAGAATTCGCCTTTGTGATGCAACCGGTGCAGCTTTTTCTCCTCAAAAAATTGGCCGGTTTCTTTATTTCGAATAAATGCATCATCTTCCCAAGAATCCCATAATCCCTTTGTTACTTTTAGAAACTCTTCAGCTATTCTATAGCGTTTATCATGAGTGGGATGTTCTTTTCCATAGTTAAGCGCAGATCCTTCTAGTGGAGATGTTACAACATTCCATCCTGCTCGGCCGCTGCTAATATGATCAAGTGAAGCAAATTGTCTAGCCACCGTAAAAGGCTCGCTGTAGGAGGTCGATAGAGTGCCAACTAAACCAATATGAGAAGTCACAGAAGCAAGTGCTGATAGAATGGTAAGAGGTTCAAAACGATTTAAAAAGTGCGGAAGCGATTTTTCATTAATATATAACCCATCAGCAATGAATACTAAATCAAATTTTCCTTCTTCCGCTTTTTGAGCCTGCTGCTTGTAAAAATCGAAATTAACACTGGCATCTGCCAAAATTTCAGGGTGTCTCCATGCCCCCATATTTCCTCCCACTCCATGAATAATAGCCCCTAGCTTTAATTGTCTTTGATGTGTCATATTACCATTCTCCTTTTTCATATCCATTCATAAATTCTCGTAATTGATTGGTTAAACCGCCTGCTCCAAAGCGAAGGACCCCTTCTTTTTCTGTCTTTCTTTCATTCCCTTCCTGTGCAAATTGTAAGAAGGCGATAACATGAACTCTTCTAGGGTGAATATTTACAATTCCTTCGTCATAAAACCATTGATCAATTGTATTGTAAATGCCTTTATTAACTCTGAATTGACTGTGGCACCAATTAAAAAACTGTAGATCAGGTAGATTTAAATAACGCGTTCGCCCTAGATTGGATTTTGTATATTCACTAGATACGTAGCCCATATGCTGAAACCTTTGCTTAACTTGTAGCGTATCAGCTTTAATTTGATGCTTTAAAAACTCAATGGAAGGAAACTTCTTTTCCCCTCGCACCCGAAAAATTACGTCACATTGGACTGACTCTCCATAAATAACTTCGTTAAAATCCAAAATATGAACCTCAAACGTTTTAGATAGTTCCGATCCAAATGTCGGCTTAACGCCTACATTCATAACTCCTATATGTTCAAGCCCCCGCAGGTGAACGATAACACCGTACACACCATTCTTTAATTCCTCATGCTGAGTATCTATATTAGCTGTTGGAAACCCCAAATGTCTTCCTTGCTGTCTTCCAGTTACAACCTGGCCTTTTATAAAAAGTTTTTTGCTTGTTTTAGTTTTTAATGCCGCTTTATTCACTACCTTCACCCTTCTTCCCTTAAGTCTAGTAAAAAAT
Source organism: Priestia aryabhattai (assembly GCF_023715685.1). NCBI lineage: Bacteria > Bacillati > Bacillota > Bacilli > Caryophanales > Bacillaceae > Priestia > Priestia aryabhattai. Next base: position 236,298 of record NZ_JAMBOQ010000004.1, on the reverse strand, counting down.
AAAAGGTTCTTTACACAATGTCACGCATTGTGCAAAGAACCTCTAGTGATCTAGTCGGTTTGTTTAATTTGATGATTTCATCATATACTTATTATCCCTATGAGTCAAGTTGGTTTTTAATCAAAGTATTAGATTGTTTTTTCATAAATATAAGAGTAAGGAGAATGCGTTGGGTTGATACGCTTAAGAAATTGCTTTGTTCGCTCTTCTTTTGGATTTGAAAATATGTCTTCAGGATGACCTTGTTCGACAATCTTTCCTCCGTCCATAAACACAACGTGATTAGAGACTTCACGGGCGAAACTCATTTCGTGCGTAACAATAATCATGGTAATTCCTTCTTCAGCAATTTTACGAATAACAGATAGTACTTCACCCACTAGTTCGGGGTCCAAAGCGGACGTCGGCTCATCAAATAAAATGACTTCAGGATTTAAAGCAAGCGCTCTAGCAATTCCCACTCGCTGCTGTTGACCTCCTGATAACTGACTTGGATAAGCATTTGCTTTTTCAGCAAGCCCCACTTTTTCAAGGACGTCTAAACTGCGTTGTTTCGCTTCTTCCTTTGGCAACTTTTGAACAATAACTAGCCCCTCCATAATATTTTCAATAACGGTTTTGTGTTTGAACAAATTGTATTGCTGAAAAACCATCGTTGTTTTTTGTCGAAGAGTTAAAATGTCTTTGCGGTTTGGCTTTTGGCACTGAACCGTAAATTGATCAATAGAAACTTCTCCTTCATCTGCTCTTTCTAAGAAATTAATGCAGCGTAAAAACGTAGTCTTTCCAGAACCACTCGGTCCTAAAATGGTCACAACGTCGCCTTTTTTAACAATTAAATCAATACCGTCCAATACTGTATTGTGACCAAATGTTTTTTTGATATTAGTTAATGTAATCATACAACCCCTCCTCGATTATAAACAGTTAATTTCCGTTCAAGCAGCGCTGTTATTCCTTCTATTAACATCGTCAACATCCAATAAATAAGAGCAGCAGCAATATAAGCTTCTAGAAACTTGAGATTATTCGAAGCTACAATATTAGCAGCACCGTTTAACTCTTTTTGCGATACGATAAATGCGATAGAAGACGTATGCAAAAAGCCGATAAAGATATTACATAAATTCGGTAAAGACAAAGCAAACGCTTGGGGAAAAACAATTCGTTTCATCGATTGAAAACGATTCATTCCAACGGAATACGCAGCCTCAATTTGTCCTTTTTCTACAGCTAACAAACCAGAGCGAATAATCTCTGACATATAAGCTCCCGCTGTAAAAGACAAAGCGATTAATACAAATACGACAATAGGAATGCTGTTTGCATTAAAGCCCCACTCATAGTAACGTGATAGTTTATTAATAAATAGCGGGAACCCTAGGTAAATAACCATAATATGAAGAATAGCAGGCGTTCCTCGAAAAAATGATACGTATACGTTGGCAATAGGCGTTATTATTTTCACTGAATTAATTCTCACAGCAGCAACAGCAATACCAATAAGCAATCCGCCTAGTAACGGACCAATGGTAATAAGGAGTGTTAAAGGTAATGCCTTTAAAATTTCTACAAATGCTGTCCATATAAACGGTACATCAATAACCATGTTTACACCTCTTTTAGTAAGCTCGTTTTATACATGAACAGGCTGATCGTGTCTTTGCAGCTTCTGTTCTGATTTCACAAAAAATTTCTCTAATATAATCGCTACAAAATAATAAATAATTGCAAGTGCAATATATACCTCAACTGCATGAGCCGTTGCTGCGATAATGGTATCTCCTCTTCCCATCATATCCATTACACCAATCGTAAAAGCTAAAGACGTATCTTTTAAAGAACCAATCACAAGGTTTCCAAAGTTAGGAAAGGCTACAACGAGGGCTTGCGGTAGCACAATTCGAGTGAACGTTTGTGTTCCGGTCATTCCTATACTATACGCTGCTTCGGTTTGCCCTTTATCTACACTATTAATGGCACCGCGCATCATTTCAGAAAAAGACGCCGCCGTGCTCAATGAATACGTGATAATAACAAATACGAGCGGAGCCATTCTCGAAACGTCAATATGAATCAATTGTAAAAAGGCAGGTATCCCATAAAAAACTAAAAATAATTGAATTAAAATAGGCGTCCCCCTCATAAAAGAAATATAAACTGCTGCTATTTGACTTAACACAGGTACTTTATAAATACGCGGCAGGGCAATAAACAATCCCAAGGTACTGCCAATCACAAGTGAAGCAACCAAAATCCAAATTGTAATATGCAAATAAGATAATAATTGAGGAATAGAGGTGAAAATCAGCTCTATATCAAATGCTTTTCCCATCTTTTTCTCTCCTTTGTTCTCCTCTACAGGTAGCGAAAGGACCCAAGTTTAAGGCTTGGGTCACAGTAAGTGCTTTAGTTATTTCCAGCTGCTTTTGTATAATCTTCTACTAGCCATTTTTCGCTTAATTTTGTCAATGTTCCGTCTTCTTTTATTTCTTTTAGCGCTTTATCAACATCTCTTTGTAAACCTGTTTCATTTTTGCGAAGCATAAAATATACTTTTGAATTTGAAATAGCAGGTCCTACAACTTTTTGCTCTGCATCTGCTTGTTTATTGACAAAGTCAACTGCAAACGGCGTACTAATCGTAGCATCCGCGCGTCCTGTTTTCAGCTGCGTTTTTGTATCATCAGATCCTTGACCTGAATAGACAATATTAATTTTATTTCCATGTTCTTTGTTATACTTATCGATTAAGTTAGCAGAGTTACTCGTTGCTCCTACAATTACCTTTTTACCACTCAAATCTTTAATTGATTTAATTGACGTATTTTTTTCATTTACAACTACATGTAGCGGAAAGATATTATAAGGTTCTTTATTAAATAGGAACTTTTGTTTTCTCTCTTTATTCACTTCCATTTGATGAGCTACTAAATCAATTTTGTTCGATTCCAAGCTCAAAAGTAAATTAGAGAAATCCATCGTTTTAAATTCAAACTTATAGTTTGGAAGACGTTTGTCTATTTCTTTAACAAGCTCTACGTCATACCCTGTTAGATTCCCTTTATCGTCAATAAAGCAAATGTTTGGAAATTGCGTACCGGTTCCTACAATAATTTTTTGCACTTTGTCTTTGCTTGCGTTAGCCGATGTTTCTTTATTGGATGCTCCGCAAGCTGCTAACAATAAAAGAAGTGATAAAAAGATAGCTGTCAGCTGTAGCTTTTTCATGTGTTTTGTCCCTCACTATGTCTCAAAATAGTTTATTATTTTAACGAATTGATAAAATGGATGTTCTAGCTATTTAACTATTGGTGAATAGTCTTCAATCAATTTTTCTATTTGTTCATAATCTTTTTCAGTAACTCCTTCAAACTGCCCCTTATCTCCAATTTCAACGACCGGTACATGACGAATACCGTATTTAATTTCAAGTAAATCTCGCAAATAATCTTTTCCTTCTACATCGATACTTTCATATTGATATCCTTTCTCATGAAAATATGCCTTTAGTTCTTCGCAATGATGACAACCTTTTCGATTCCATAATAAAATCTTTACTGACATGGTTTCTCCTCTTTTCTTTTTAATTATTAATTAGCTTTTTGTAACTCCTTGTGTTTTTCTAACTCATATCTTTCGGGATGTAAGATTTTCCTTAAGAATACGCCTTTTCCTTCTTCCCCTTGATCGACTTCAAAAAAGCGTTCATACCCTTTCCTTTCATACATAGGAATTAACCACGGATGTCGATCAGAAGTAGCCAACGTAACTGCAGGCGCCCCCAGTTGATCTCGAATAATCGTTTCTTCAACCCATGTTAAGAGTTTAGAACCTACTCCTTTCTTTTTAACCAAAGGATCTACCGCAAACCACCATAAGAAAGGCCAGTTTGTTATTTCTTTATACATTCTTGCTGTAATCGTAGCTACGATTTTTTCATCACTTTCCATCACGTAGCAGCGGCTGTTTTGAATGTTTTCTTTTACAAGTTCAATCGTTGCCGTCGCGGCGGGAAACTTAATTCCTAGCTTTCGAATCGGCTCGTATGCTCGAAGTGTTAAATCCAACAGCTCTTCAGCATCTTCTACGGTTGCTAATCGAAATAATTCACTCATTTTCTTCACCTCATTTTATAAATGTTTGAAGGGATAGATCGGCTTTATAAATCAGCTCATCCACAGCTTCCTTTAAACGACTTTTGGCATTCACATTATTGATGCCTGCAAAAGACACGTATTCATGCAGTAGAAAAAGACTGCTGAGCCAATAAGGTCTACCTAAAAAAGACGCTAAAAGTTTTAAATCATATTTAGCTTTTAGTAAAGAATTCACATTTTCACCAATAAGAATTGGCAGAAGTATTTTTTTATGCAATAAATCTTCCGGCACTATTTTTGTTAGTTGTTCAAAAGACTGTACGTATGTTTCATTTACTCCAGATAACAGAACGACAATACTTTTAGCTTGGTTCACTTTTGAAATGAATGCCTTTACTTCTTTCTGAGCTTCCTCCTTTAAAGCGTATACATCGTGATACAAAATAGCTTCTGCACGCACTCCTTTTGAGGTTAAGCAAGCTTCTAGCTCATCTATTACTGAGGCTATTTGTTGATAATCCTGAGAGCTTCCGTTATACAAAATACATATATCGCTCACTTTCTTCCCCTCCTTTTTACAGCAAAAAGGCTCCTGGAATTTACTCAGGAGCCTTTGGTAGACCAATCAGCTTTAACTGTTTGTTTGATAAAACCGGAGAATAAAGTAAAGTGTCTTTGAAACATACTCACTTAATTCTTATTTATCCAAGTTGTTTTATCGGTTTTTCTATTTGATGATTCAACTATATAGCCTCAAAATGGCAAAGTCAACTTATTTTACAAAAAATATTTTTCTTTTAAAAAACTCTTTTCATCTGGAAAACCCTTTGCTAAAATTAATCCCAATTATTCTTACCTTTTTTATCAACTTTAAGGAGTGTTTTCAGTGAAATTAAGTATTTTAGATCAAAGCCCACGTTATGAAGGTGAGCGTGCTGAAGATGCATTTCAGCATACCATTCAATTAGCTCAGCTAGCAGAAGAACTTGGTTACCATCGCTTTTGGGTAGCGGAGCATCATGACTCTGAGCATGTTGTAGGATCATCACCTGAAGTGTTAATTTCTCACCTGCTCGCTAAAACTCATCATATCCGTATTGGTTCAGGGGGTGTTATGCTTCAGCACTACAGCCCTTATAAAGTAGCAGAAAATTTTAATGTTTTAGCCTCATTATCTCCAAATCGCATCGATCTTGGAATCGGTAGAGCACCAGGAGGACTACCTCATTCTACTCAAGCCTTGCAACAAAACTCTCAGCCCACTAAGTCCTTAACAGACAAACTGATAGAACTTAAACAACATCTAAACGATACGCTGCCAGAAGATCACCCGCTTTATGGTTTAAAAGCCTATCCAAGGCCGGAAAAATCAGCAGATATGTTTTTACTGGGAGCAAGTGCTTCAAGCGCAGAGCTTGCGGCTTCATTAAACCTTCCATATGTATTTGCTCAATTCATTAATGGTGAGCAAAAAGTGCTAGAAGAAGCGGTTTCTGTCTATAATCAGCACGTTTTATCTCATGCACGCACGCTTGTCGTTGCGCTTTCCGTCATCGTAGCGGATACTTCAGAAGAGGCAAAAGCATTAGCATCCAGCACAAAAATATTTAAAGTATACTTACAAAATGGTAAGTCCGTTACATTAGGCTCCAAAGAAAAAGCTGAAGAATTTGGTCAGCAGTCCAAAGAAAGCTATCGAATTGAAGAAAAAGAAGCAAACGTTATATACGGTACAAAAGAAACCGTTCGTCAAAAGCTCCAAGCTTTGAAACAGGCGTTTTCTGTTAATGAATTTATCATTCTTACTGCTATTCAAGATTTCGAACAAAAAAAGCGATCTTATACGCTTTTAAAAGAAGCATTCAATGAAGGAGATGCGCAGAAAACTAATCAAACTCTAGCTGCTTACTAATCAAGAGGCTGGGACAAAAGTGTTTTAGTCGAAGCAAATACGAACTAATGATCGAAATTACCGATTAATAGTTCGTATTTTTTCGTTATCGTGGTGAACGTAGCTTTCATGTGTTTAGTTGCTTCTAGCTGTTGATTGGAGGGCAAGGCGAAGACTCCTGCGGGAAAAGCAGAACAGATGAGACCCCGCCGGAGCGCAAGCGACGAGGAGGCTCATCGGCCGCCCGCGGAAAGCGAAGCCTTGCACGGAAATCAACAGCGGTGTAACAAGTGATCCATACTAGCTCATTTATCCTATTTGTTCGTCTTTAGATTGGATTGATTTAGTTATGTCTCAATCTCTTTGTTTTATCTTCTTACTAGGAGTTCAAACAAAGTATACGCAAGCCTCTCATTTTTTTCGAAAAATCATTAAATTGAATCCAGCGTTTTTTTATAGTACCATATGAAGATATGAGTCTAGTAGAAGAAGGGAACTTACAAATATGCCTTACAAAATGATTGTTTTAGATTTGGACGATACACTATTATGCGATGATCACACTATTTCTCCGCGTACGAAAGAAGCATTAATGAATGCGCAAGAATCAGGAGTAAAAGTTGTACTTGCTTCTGGACGACCAACTTACGGAATGGTTCACATCGCGAAAGAGCTAGAGTTAGAAAAGTACGGAAGCTTTATTTTATCGTTTAATGGGGCAAAAATCATTAATTGCCTAACAAATGAAGAGCTATTTAGCAGTACATTATCTCCGCGCATCGTTGCACGTCTGGACGATATTAGCCGCGATGAAGGCGTTTTAATTCATACGTACGTTGGAAATGAAATTATAACCGAAGTAGAAAATAAATTTACGGATATTGAAAGTGACATTACAGGTCTGCCGATCCGTGTTGTTTCATCCTTTGCTGATGCCGTTACAGAACCTGTTGTAAAAGTACTAATGCTTGCAGAACCGGAAAAGCTGGTTCATGTTGAAAAGAAACTTCAAAAGCAGCTTCAAGGAGAGCTAAGCGTAATGCGTTCTAAACCATACTTCCTTGAATTTACAGAAGAAGGTGTCACAAAAGGGACAAGTCTACATTTATTAATTCAACAGCTTGGCATTACACGCGATGAAGTGATTGCCATTGGCGACAGTTATAATGATCTTGCCATGATTGAATTTGCTGGGCTTGGCGTGGCAATGGGAAATGCTCCTGAAGATATTAAAGAAAAAGCCAACCACGTAACAGATACAAACATGAACGACGGTGTGGCAAAAGTTGTGGAAGAATTTATCTTAAAACCTGTTAGCATTTCATAACACAAAAAAAGCAGCTCGTATGAACCGAGCTGCTTTTTTGTTTTGTTTTTATACTCCCAAAAGCTTCATAAGAAGCGTAGCTAAAATCACAGTGGAAGCGCCTCCAAGTCTTGTTGCTACTTGAGCAAATGGCATAAGTGACATACGGTTGGAAGCTGATAAAATCGCTACGTCTCCCGTACCTCCTAGACCGCTGTGACAGCCGGTTACAATGGCAGCATCCACAGGATGCATTTTCATCATTTTACCTACAAAATAACCTGTTGCTACCATAGCGATAACAACTGCTGCACATACAACTACATAGCCTGGTGTAACAATTTTCACTACATCTTCAAGAGGAATATACAGAATTCCTAGTCCTACCATTAACGGCCATGTTAAGCTCGTAGAAATGAATTTATACATATGGTATGCACCTTGCTCCATCTTAGTAGGCATTACTTGTAAACATTTGACTAGCGTTGCCGCTACAATCATTAAAACTGGACCTGGAATTCCTAAAAACTTATGTGCTAAGCCTCCGAAAATAAAGAAACTACATGCAATTAAAAGACCTGCGCCCATTAACGAGAAATCTACTGGTTTCTTGATATTTGTATCTTCTGAGATGCCATCTCCACCTTTTGTCTTCACAAGAACTCCATTACCTGTTAGTTCTGGCTTTTTCTCTCCTAGACGTTTCATTAAGCCGGCACATACAATAGCAACGACGTTTCCAATAACAGCAGCTGGAATCATTTGCGACACAAAAGATTCTGCTGAACTACCTAAAATTTGAGAATAGGCAAGTGAAAGCGGTAAAATACCTTCGCCAATCCCTCCTCCAATGATTGGTACAACGATATAGAAAAATGTATGTTTTGCTCCGTAACCAAATAACATCCCAACAGCTACGCCTGCAGCTACAGCGGCTAGCGTACCTAATACAAGCGGTACGAACATACGTGTAAAGCCTTGAATTAAAACTTTACGGTTCATACCAAGAATACTTCCGGCTACTAGACAAGAAATATAAAGGTATAAAAAGTTTGATGTTTTCATCAAAGTTGTTACCGCTTCCATAGACGTGGGATTTAAAACATTATAAAAAACTAATACGGAAGGTACAAGCAGTGATAAAATAGCTGGTCCGCCAATATCTTTTAAAATCGGAATTTTTAATCCTAAATCACCAAGCAGCATTCCCATTACCATAATAATCGCAAATCCGCCAATCATATCTGGAGGAAGCTCGTTGTAAACGGCAGCACCATATACAATTAATGCAAGTAAAACATATAGCGGTAGAGGAATAACTCCTACTTTAATATTGTTGACCCGGTTCCAAAACCCCTTATTTTTAGGCTGCGAATCTTGAGTAAACGTTTCCAATTTACGTGCTGTATTCATCTCATAACCCCCTGTGGTTCTAATATAGAGAATCATATACAACTTTAAAAAAACTATATACGTTATGTAACTTAAGAATTCTTTTTGTAACTAAAAAAAGCACAGCTTCTTTTTTCGGAAGCTGTGCTTTTTCTATCTAAAAATTAAGCATTTACTGTTTCTAGAGCTTTAATTTCTTTGTATTTCGGTTCCCACATTGCTGCTTTTACTGCTGCTTTAACATCTGCTGGAACTTCTTTTGCAACGCCATCTTTAATCGCTGCGTTAGCAACCGCTAAAGCAACGTTATATGATACTTCACGTAATTCTTCTACGCGTGGTAGTAATGAAGCACCTGGTTTGCTGCTGTCTACCATTTGAGCTACAGCGTGTGCACATGCTGCGAACATGCTGTCTGTAATAACTTCTGCTTTTACCACGATTGATCCAAGACCAAGACCTGGGAAAACAAAAGCATTATTAGATTGACCAATTTCATATTCCACACCATCGTATTTAACTGGTTCAAACGGACTTCCAGTCGCTACAAGTGCTTTTCCTTCTGTCCAATTTAATAAGTTTTCAGGAGTAGCTTCCGCAAGCGGAGTTGGATTTGACATTGGTAAAATAGCTGGGCGTTCTACATGCTTCGCCATTTCTTTTACGATTTCTTCTGAGAATGCGCCTGCTACACCAGACGTACCAATTAAGATTGTCGGCTTAATTTGTCTGACAACTTCTAAAAGAGAAATTTTGTCTTCTTCACGGTTCCAGTCCTTCACTTCTTCTGCTTTTCGTGCATAAGGCGTTTGGAAACCTAATAAGTCGTCCATGTCATCTGTTAAAAGGCCTCGGAAATCGACTGCCCAGAAGTTTTTGTATGCTTCTTCTTCTGTGATCCCGTCTAATACCATTGCATCACGTACTTGATCTGCAATACCGATACCTGCTGTACCTGGTCCGAAGATTAAAACACGGTGGTCACGAAGTGGCATTTTAGACACTTGAACTGCTGAGAAAATAGCGGCAAGCGTTACGGCACCTGTTCCTTGAATATCATCATTAAACGTTAGAATTTCTTTTCCGTACTTGTTAATAATGTTACGAGCATTTACATTACCGAAATCTTCCCAGTGTAACAGTGCATTAGGGAATATTTCAAGAGATTTTGAAATGAATTGATCTACGAAATGATCATAGCGCTCACCGCGGATACGTTCATGACGGTTTCCGATATATAAAGGATCATTTAATAATTTGTCATTGTTTGTTCCTACATCAAGAACAACTGGAAGTACTCTGCTTGGATCAATTCCTGCTGCAGCTGTGTATACCGCTAATTTACCGATAGCAATATTAATACCACCAACGCCCCAGTCACCAATTCCTAAAATACTTTCTGAATCTGTAATAACCATTAAATCAATGTCTTCACTATTTGCATCGATATTTTTAAGAGCTTCTTCAATGCCTTCTACATTATCGATTGACAAGTATACGCCACCCGGACGGCGATATTCGTGGCTGTATTCTTGGATTGCTTGTCCAACTGTTGGTGTATAAACAACCGGAAGCATTTCTTTTAAGTGATCTTGCAATAAACGATAAAATAATACAGCATTACGGTTCTGTAAATCGTTTAAATACACATTCTTACCAAGGTTATCTGCCTGAGCTAAAAATTGCTCATATGCACGTTTTGCTTGCTCATCTAAAGTTAAAGTCATTGGAGGAAGTAAACCTTCTAATCCTAACGTTTTACGCTCTTCTTTTGTAAAAGCTACTCCTTTGTTTAACATTGGAGCTCCTAAAATTTCTTTCCCACGTAAAGTCGTTTCAATTGTTTCATTATCTGCAAAAAATACGTTGCGCATACGACTATCTTCCTTTCTGTAGACTTGTATGACAAGCATACAAGTTGGTTAGATTTAAGTAATTAATACCTTATATGGATATTACTCATATTATTCAAATGTCCGTTAACTTTTTATGAATAGCTTGCTAATTCATTTGACAATAGTATATTTTATGCCTATCTATTTCTGCTGTCAACTATTTTAGTAGAGCAATTTTTTAGTTATAAAGAGGTATAAATTTCTGAATTTATTATCTTTTATAAATTTTCTTTTTATATAGGTACTAAGAACCCTCTTTATTCTATTCATTTCTTTTTGAAAGCCAAAATAATCCTTTAATATGGAAAAAATGTTTAATTATAAAAAATTTATTTTAAAATAATTTTAGCTTACATATAAAAGAATATTTTTTATTTTTTTGTCTATGCTGATTAGTGAATTACTATGAATATTCTTTCCTTTCTATCTATACATATAAACTACATAGTTCTTTTTTATAATAATGGAGGGTATTGTATGTTAAAACCAGATACAGCTATTATTTTTGGATTTCTTATCGAAGAAGCATCCAGTCGATTAGACGATCAAGAGATTAAAGAAATTGCGGCTAAAGAGCTAGAAAATGGAGAATTGGTGTTTGAAGAAGCAAGTTACTTTTATAAACGTTTTTTTATCCCTGCTTCCTCTGAATTAAGACAAGCTCTTCGCCGAGAGGTCTTATCGCTTCATTTAACATTAAATCAAATCAAAAATGCTCATGCAAACGGATCGATGTCTAAAATTGCTCATATGCATCAAATTATTGCAGAAACTGAAAAATCAACAAACGAACTTAACAGACTTTTAAACCTTGCGTTCTACGAGGGTGAAGATGATCAGACCTATGCCTCCTTCATGAATATTTTTTCAAATAAATCATAAAAAAACCGTCCTTGAGGACGGTTTCTCTTATTGAACACCTTTCATTAAACGCTGAATTTTGGGCGAAATCATTAGCACAATTACACCTAAAATGACCGACACTCCGCCCAATGCAGCGAAATAAACAACTTGCGAAATGTTTTCATAATATTGAACAAGCTGAGCATTGATTGCCTGCGCCGCTGCGCTTGTTAAGAACCATAAACTCATCGTTTGAGCAGAAAACGCTGCAGGTGCTAGTTTTGTTGTAGTTGATAACCCTACTGGTGATAAACAAAGCTCTCCAACTACAACTAAGAAGAAGCTTAGCACTAGCCATAGCGGGCTCGCTAATGTTTCATTTCCATGAATACTAGCCGGAATAACCATGACAAGGAAAGAAAGCCCTGCAAATAAAAGTCCTAATGAAAACTTCTTTGGTGTAGAAGGCTGTCTGTTTCCTAATTTTACCCAAAGCGCTGCAAAAACTGGCGCAAATATAATAATGAATAACGGATTTAACGATTGGAACCAACCAACTGGAATTTTAAAGCCGCCATACGTTAGCTGTGTATGATCTTTTGCATACGTTGCTAAAATTGTTGACCCCTGCTCTTGAATCGCCCAGAACATTACTCCAGAAATAAAAAGAGGGATATAAGCTAATACGCGTGAACGCTCATCAGCTGTTGTCTTAGGACTCTTATACATAACAACAAAGTAAATAATGGGAATAACAATCGCTAAGATACTTACAAATAAAATCACGCCTTCAACGGTTAAAATGCCCGCTAAAGAAGTCAGTACAATAAAGATTGCAAGTACAACTGCAACAAGTGCAATAGTACCAAATACTTTTTTGCGTTCTTCTGGTTTTAAAGGATTTGGAACTTGTCTACCTGCACGACCTAGGGTTTTACCTCGTGTAGCCATAAATACAATTAGACCTAAAAGCATTCCTACTGCTGCGATTCCAAAACCTAAATGATAGTTATATTTTTCTCCTACTGTTGAAACAACTAGCGGTGCGATAAATGCCCCTGCATTTACACCCATATAGAAGATACTAAATCCAGCATCTCGACGGTTATCAGTCGGACTATACATATCGCCCACAACGCTCGAAACGTTTGGTTTTAATAAACCTGTTCCAATGATAATCAAGAACATTGAAATAAACAGCGCTGTTACACCTGCTGGCAATGCCAGCACTAAATGTCCCAGCATAATAAATATACCGCCGTAAAACACCGTATTAGATGTACCTAAAATGCGGTCTGCAATCCAACCGCCAATAATTCCAGACATATAAACAAGGGAACCATAAATAGAAAAGATCGCTAAAGCGGTTCCTTGTTCCATTTCTAATCCACCATTTGCAATTGTATCGTACATGTACAATACAAGTAGCGCACGCATTCCATAGTATGAAAAACGCTCCCAGAATTCTGTAAAGAACAAGGTAAATAACCCTTTAGGATGTCCGAAGAATCCTTTTTGAGGAACTGTTTCATACACTTTTTCTCTCTCTACCGACATATTCCTTAACCTCTCTTTCAACCGTAAACCATCATAGACAAAACTGTCAAAAAATTATGATGATATAAAAAAATAGAAACAAGAAAATTTTATTCTTATAAAATGATTCTGTCAATATCAGAATTTTACAATGAGTGCATAAAATACGATTTTTCATTATAAAATTGCACCTATAAAAAGCTTTAAACCAAGATTTCTTTTCTTGAAATATCTTTTTGAAAATTTTTTTATACAAAACCTTTGATTACAAAGCATCTGATTATCTACTTTTCATACAACCAGATAATATTTTTCTTTTTAGGAATTTTTTCTGTATATTAAAAGAAAGGCTTTATTATTTTTTCATTATGCTTCCCTCAACCAGAAATATACTTTTTCAGAATAATAAAAACCTCTTTAAAAATGTTTCTTTTGTTATAGTAGATATTCTTTTTTTCCTCTATGTAGTAACCTTAATATAAGTCATCTCATTTTTTTATGTAAAAAAAGAGATAAAAGATTTATTTTTTACCTCTTTTTGCACTATACCTACAATTTTACGTATTCACCGTTTACCATTTCCCCTTTGTGAAGAGGAAACACACCTTCTTCTCTACTGTATACAATTGTTCCTCTAGTAATGGTAGTTAAAATAACGCTGTTAAATACCATTCCTTCATATATACTGTGCTTATGTTTGAAAACCATTCCTTCTTTTGTCACTTTTTCAGTTTGGTCCAGATCAACGATAACCAAATCTGCATCGGACCCTAGCAAAATGCTTCCTTTTTTAGGATATAAACCGAATCGTTTAGCTGGATTGGTTGATACAAGCTTGGAAATGTTAGAAAGAGAAATTCCTCTATTGATGGCTCCCTCACTAATCATCGCTTGCAAAGAGTACTGACCGCCTGATATCCCACCCCAAACTTTAAATAAATCATTCTGATGAGCTGTTTTTAATTCAATAGGGCAAGGAGAATGATCCGAAGAAATCATATCTACTTCCTCTGATTCGATACAAGCCCATAATTTTTCTTTTTGACTCCTACTACGAAGAGGAGGTGCACACTTAGCCGTTACGCCAATTTCTTCAAAGTCTTCTTCTGTAAAAAGTAAATAATGCGGACAAGTTTCCAGCGTAACGTTCATTCCATTCTTCTTTGCTTCCGTAATAAGCTGCACTGCTTCATAGCTGCTAATGTGTACAAAGTGAAGCGGACATCCCGTTTCTTCACCGTACTCAAGCGCTTGCTTTACTGCATTTACTTCTGCTAACACAGGTCGCGTTTCTAAATAATCTTTAATAGCAGTTTGTTGTTGCTTCTGTTTAACCTGTTCAAGCTTTTGTATTAAGTCATTTCTTTCAGCATGTAGGGCAAGCACCTTGTTTAGTTTCGCAATTTCCTTCATTCCTTCGTATAATGTGAGGTCATCTGAGAAATCAAATTCAGAACCGGCTTCTGACATAAATGCTTTAAAACCTATTACACCCGAATGAGCCATTTTGGCTAATTCTTCTTTATTGCCAGGAACCAACCCTCCCCATAAACCGTAATCCACTACCGACTTTTGATCAGCCAGCTTTTTCTTTTCCCACAGCGCTGCTTCTGTTACGGTAGGAGGAACGCCGTTTAAAGGCATATCAAAGTATGTAGTACAGCCTCCTGCGGCCATAGATGCTGAACCGTAATCAAACCCTTCCCAATGGTCTCGGCTCGGTTCATCAAAATGTACGTGAATATCAATCATTCCAGGCAGAACGTATTTTCCTTTAGCATCTAAGTATTTTTTTGCTGGTATGCTAACACCTGGCGCTATTTCTGCAATTTTTCCTTTTTTAATACCTATGTCCGCTTTTACTATTTCATCTTCTAACACGATCGCACCATCCCGAATAATTAAATCGTACATTTTATCAAACTCTCCTTTACTTAACTACTTCATCTTTTTATTCAATGACGTAGTCTGCTATTGTTCTATCATGCACTGTTTCCTTTAAAAAGTCTTTATCATTGTAAAGAAACCTAACACATGGAATGATCATTACGTTAGTTAATATAACTGAATTATCTGATTTTTACACCCGCTATTTTATCCAAACTTTTCTTTTTCATTTGGTCACTTTCACTAACTAAAAAAAGGAATGCCTGCTGGCATTCCTTTTTTAACTCTTTTTCACTTTTTGTGACATTGGCAATCTTACTGTAAATGTACTTCCTTTTTCTTGTTCACTTTCTACGTCAATTTTTCCTTTATGTGTTTCTACAATCCATTTAGCGATTGCTAGGCCTAGCCCATGCCCTCCCATTTGACGGGATCGAGATTTATCAGCACGATAAAAGCGGTCAAAGATCCGATCCTTTTCGTCGGGATGAATTCCAACCCCTGTATCACATACTTTTAATATACATTCACTCCCATGCTGAACCACTTGAATGCTTACATTTCCGTGAGGAGTTGTATATTTAATAGCATTGTCTAACAAAATGTAAATCAGCTGAGTTAGACGCTCTTGATCTCCATTTACCACTAATTTTTCTGGCGTATCCAGCTGCAAATCAATATGTTTGGAAATCGCTAGGGTTTCAACAGATTCCATTACCTTTTGCACCGCATCTGTAATATCAAAGGGCATCATTGCTTTTTCTACTTTATTAGAATCTGAGCGTGCAAGCGTAAGCAAATCACTGACAAGACTCGTCATCCGCTTCACTTCAGCTTTCATATTATTGATTAATTTTTTAGAAAAAGGATCTTCTGTTACTTCCTCTTGCATTTCTAAAGCATTGATAGAAGAAAGCATAACGCTAAGCGGTGTTCTTAATTCATGGGAGGCATCCGCCACAAACTCTTTTTGCTTTTGGAAAGCTGTTTCAATTGGGACCATCGCACGTTTTGACATTAAGCGACTGATATAAATGGCTACTCCTACAAACAGTACCGTAAGACTCAGCATAATAATAAGGAGCCACTTTAACAGCTGATAAAGAAACGAAACGTCTTTCCCGATATAAAGCATCCCTAAAAATTGACCTTTATAAAAAATGGGTTCCCCCGCCATCATTAAATCAATATCTATTTTGCCTTCCCCGTTTTGCCCTTTTACTCCTTCAATGTGTTCAAAACTAGGGCGCGGGGCTTTTATTCGTTCTTTCCGCACTTCATTTTCAATAGGGATCCATCCATCAATTAAATCTAATAAGTTAGAGCGAAGCCGCTCGCTCGCTTCGTTTCCCATAATAAGGTCCCCTTCAGGACTAATTACATAATAAAAAAATTGATCTTCACCGGCTACGACAATGTTTTTGTACTCTTCTTTCGACTGTTGATCCGAGCTGTTTATCGCTTGTTTAATTAAGATGCTTTGGACAATTCGGGACTCTTGTTTTAGCATGCTATTTAAGTTTTGCTGCTGACTATTGGATACAACCACATATACCAATGCATAAACAATAAACACGAATAATAGCAGAAACAGCATTAGTAATGCGCTATATCGGAATGTTAAACGATTTTGCGTCTGGCTGAATAAATCTTGCTTTACTTTTTGTTTTACTTTCTGTTTAGCTCTTGTAAGGAGTTTAACTTTCAATTTTGTAGCCTACTCCGCGAATGCTTTGAATAAGATCCTGTTTGTTAAATTTCTCTAGTTTTTTTCGCAAAAGTTTAACCGTCGCATCAATCGTTTTAATAGAAACATCTGATTCGTATCCCCATACCCGGTCTAAAATAATATCTCGAGAAAGAACTTGTCCTTTGTTTTTCACTAAAAAATCTAGCAGTTGAAATTCACGAGGACTTAATTGAATAAACTCCTCGTCAAACTGCACGGTTTGACTTGCTCTTTTTAATATCATGCTGGCGATCTCTACTTCTTCTTCTAAAATTGGCGCATAATTACGACGAGACAAAGCGCGAAGCCTTGCAAGCAGCTCGTCAATTTCAAATGGCTTAATAACGTAATCATCCGCTCCCGCATCTAAGCCTTGTATACGATCTTGAACCGCATCTTTTGCTGTTAACATGAGAATAGCTCCGGCATATCCTTCTTTTCTTAGACGTTTACATACATCAATTCCGTCTCCATTTGGCATCATCCAGTCAAGAATTAACACATCATAATGCGCTTCAGATGCATAGTCATATGCATCATTCCCTTCCGTCACCCATTCGACGTTATAGCCTCCTTTTTTCTTCAGCATATAACTAACTAATTCACCTAGCTGCAAATCATCTTCTGCTAGCAGTACATTCATTCTGCGTAACTCCTTCCTTCATTTGATACATTTCGCTGCATCCCTTTGTTTACTTTATTATACAAAAAGAATCAGCAGAAACAAGCTGCCTCTACTGATCTCTTTTCATTTTAATTTTCCCTATCTATACTCAGCACGGGCGCAAACTGCTGTCCAGTAGTTTGCATCTTTTGTACTCTTTATGAATGCCTAACGATTTGATTTGAATATGAAGGATTTGATCCATTAACAGTTTCTGTCACCTTTACAACACGCCGGCATATCTCAGCTCGTACACCTCTGTGCTTCAATTGTTCGACGATTTTTTCTAACTTACTATAAGACGCTGTTTGTTTCATATCCATCCCCTCATTTCGTTAAGGTATTATTTATGAATCAAGTTTGTTTGTAATATCATATTTTTTCTTTAGCTTTTGTAACCATGTTGGATACTCTGTTTGGTATTTTTGATCAAGCAGCGTTTGCTTAATTTTTGCTTTGCTATTTTCATATGTTGCTTTTTGCGCTTCTTTTTTGCCTGTTACTTTAATAATGTGATAACCGTATTCTGTTTTAACAGGATCACTTACTTCATTTACCTTCATCGAAAATGCTTTGTTGGCAAAAGCTTCGACCATATCGCCTTTTTTGAAGTATCCAAGGTTTCCACCATCTGATTTAGAAGCTGTATCTGTTGAATATTCTTTTGCTAGCTTAGCAAAATCTTCTCCTTTATCAAGCTTTGCCTTTACTTCTTTCGCTGTCTTTTCGTCTGCTACTAAGATGTGGCTAGCTTTTACCTGTGCTTCTGTAGCTAGTGAATCTTTATTTTCATTAAAGTACGATTTTATTTCACTATCTTTAATGTTAATAGTCGACTCAACCATTTTTTTTGCTTCAATATTTGTCTTTAAGTCTTTTTTCAGCTCTGACAATTTTACGCCGCTAGATGTTAATGCTTGATTTAATGCATCTTCTCCCCCGTACTGACTTTTAAGGTTTTCCAATTCAGCATTAATTTCTTTATCGGTTACTTTAATATTTTGTTTAGCTGCTTCTTTTGAAATGACTTTTTGTTCAATCAGTGAATCAAGGACGCTTGATCCTCCTTGGGCAAGAAGTGCTTCGTACAGCTGATCTTTTGTGATTTTTTCATCACCAACGGTAGCAACTACCTTTGATTTATTCATTGCTACGGCACCAATAGCTACTGCAGCAATAATGACAACGGCTGCAATAATCATAATTATTTTGTTTTTAGACATCGTTAAACTCCTTTTCCATTTCTCATTACTTACCTAAACTTAAACTTTTGCGCGTTGGTAACGGTTTAAGCTCAATTAAAGGTCTTGCAATAGTAGATACGTATTTACTCGACAACAACCACGCCACTCCACAAGCTCCAATTAGAAGAATGCTGTACCCTTGTACACTTTCTATCCAGTCTCCAAAAGAAGATAGGCGGATATATTTAATCAGAAATCCATGTAGCAGATACACATAAAAGGTTTGAGCACCTCGAGATGTAAAGGACATCGTTTGTGTAGGGATCAAAGCTAGAAAGGAAATCGTCATTGCTAAGCTGATGCTATAAAATAGCGTACGAATGGTCATTCCCTCTAATTGATTTACACCTAAAGAGGCATAAGATTTTGAACCAAATAACCACTCTTTCTCAAAATCCGGTGCTACATACTGGATCCACAGAGCAATAATCAACAAAGTGCCTCCAGCTACTTTTTTGCAAGAAACAGACGTTAACTTTTTAAAATGTTCTTTTTTCATATAAAATCCTGCTAAGAAGAAGGGAAAGAATACAAATGTTCTAGAAAGACTTAACGTTGTTTCTAGCGGTTCACATAAGCCAATCATAATTCCTAAAACTGCCGCGACGGCTAAGGGATATTTGATTTTTGTAAAAATGAACAACATCGCGTTCCAACAAAATAAACTCAATAAAAACCATAGCGACCAAGCTGGCTGAAACACTGAAACTTCGAATGTGGATTCATCATACAGTTTATAGTCGTATACCGCATAGATAAGTTGAAAAATAATATAAGGAAGTAATACTTTCTTCGCCATCTTCCACATATATCCTTTTTTTCGGTATCCCTTTGCAAAATAGCCGCTTATTAAAATAAACGCTGGCATATGAAAGGTGTAGATAAATATGTAGAGTGTTCGTAACCACTGTTCATCATTGATGAAGGGAGTTAACAAATGGCCAAACACTACTAATACAATTAAGATAAATTTTACGTTATCAAAATACGCATCCCGCTTAGCCATTTGACCTCCTCCTTTCTTTCGCGTTCTAAGGATTTGTACGACGTGCTGCTGCGAATATCTTTTCTTTACATTCCTTACTATACATAGTGAAAATGAAAAAACAGTGAAAGCCTTTCTTTTTTCTATTTTTAAATATGGCGCCGCTAAATAAGTTTGACAAATGGCGCCTCTTTCTCTACTATATAGATACGCACCCTATCCAATTCAATTTCGCTTGTTGCGGGACACTTAACCAGTACGGATGGATAGGGTGTTTTTGTATGCAAAAAAAAGCAGAAGACCTAGGTCTTCTGCTTTTTATTTTGCTAGAGGCTGACTGTCATGTTTTCTGTTACCTGTTTTATTTTTTAAATAATAAAACAGGTAACAAAAAAGGACAAATGGGATACCGCAGTATAATGCGATACGCTGACTCTCATCAAAAGCCAGTCCTACACAAGCAGCAAAGCATAAAACAAACGCTAAAATAGGTACAATAGGATATAAAGGAGCTTTGTAAACAAGCTTCGATACATCATTCCCTTCTTTAACATAGCGTCTTCTGAACATAAAATGAGAAGCTGCAATAGCCATCCATACAGCTACAACTGCAAATCCAGAAATAGAAACTAATACTAAGTAAACAGTAGTTGGTGCAACCACGCTTGACAGCAAGGACAGACATGCCACTCCCATGCTGATAAGTAATGAATTAAATGGAACTCCTTTAAACGTTACTTTCCCTAACCAAGTGCTAACCATTTTTTGATCGGATAATGACCAGAGCATTCTCGAACATGCATATAATCCTGCATTAGCGTTTGATAATAAAGCTGTTAAAATAACCAAGTTCATAATATCTGCTGCGTAAGGAATACCTATTTGATCAAATACCGTCACAAAAGGACTTTCTAACACTCCTGCTTGTTTCCATGAGATCAACCCAGATAGTACAAACATGGCGCCAATAAAGAAGAAGAACGTACGCCAAATGATATTTTTAATTGCTCGAGGTATGTTCTTTTCCGGATCCTCTGTTTCCCCCGCCGTAATACCGATTAATTCTGTTCCCGAAAAAGCAAAGCTAACGGAAACCATCGTAATTAATACAGGCATAAGTCCATTTGGAAATAAACCGCCCTCTCCTGTAAAATGAGAAAGCATCGGCGCTTTTTCATGACCGCTAAGAGGAATGAATCCAAACATCGCTGCTGCGCCTAAGATAATAAATACAATAATCGTTAATACTTTAATACTTGAAAACCAAAATTCTGTTTCGCCGAAAAAACGTACAGATGTTGCATTTAAACCAAATAATAGAATGGCAAACAGCGCGCTCCATATCCAAACCGAAACGTCAGGAAACCATCTTTGCATAAGCAGGCCAGACGCTGTAAACTCTGAACCGACAGATACCACCCAAGTCAGCCAGTAGAGCCAGCCAACCGCAAAACCA
The DNA here is from genome assembly GCF_023715685.1 of Priestia aryabhattai. Lineage (NCBI taxonomy): Bacteria > Bacillati > Bacillota > Bacilli > Caryophanales > Bacillaceae > Priestia > Priestia aryabhattai. The sequence continues at coordinate 215,370 of NZ_JAMBOQ010000004.1, read as the reverse complement.
GTTCCCGGCCCTATAAACTTCGTAGCGTATACTTGAAATGATCCTGACACAGGCATTGCTACGCTTAGTTCCCCTAGACATATCATGACTAAGTACATAATTAATCCACCGATTAAATAAGCAAGGAGTGTTCCACCAGGACCTGCTGCGTTAATTGTGTAACCTGAATTAAGAAACAACCCCGTACCGATAACACCGCCAAGGGAAATCATAAATAAATGACGGCTTTTCATTTTTCTTTGTAACTGATTCATAGATGTTGTATTCTCGCCCATTATGTGCCTCCTTTTATAGTAAACCTATCCAAAAACTTGGTTTATTTACACATCCTATATAAACTCTTCTCTGCAGAAGTAGGCTCTATTTCTTCCATATGTAGAATTTTGTATATTGTATACAATATACACTTCTTAAATCTTTTTACGATTATATCATTTTTCAGATTTTTTACAACAATGAATAGTAAAAAATATTTCAATAATTCTATTTTTTATATTCTAACTGAGATTAAGTAAAGTGGTATGATATGATTATTTTTACACCTGCATGTTCTTTCTCGCTATTTTTGTACTCTTTCATCACCATTACATGAAGAGAAAGAACGGCTGATGCGATATTTATTTTAGGGGGAAACAATGAACAAGGGGCCTATGATTTATCATTCGTTAAAAGATCATGTATATAACTACATAGCAAGTCAAATTCAAGATGGTACACTGCTGCCTAACGACAAAATAAATGAAGCCAGTATTTGTTCTCAGCTGAATGTCAGCCGAACACCTGTGAGAGAAGCGCTTATTAAATTGGCTTCAGATAACCTATTAGAATACAGGCCGCGCAGAGGGTTTACTGTAAAAGAAATTGATACACCAAAAAAACTAGAAGTATTTGAAATCGTCGGTGCTTTAGATGGTCTTGCAGCTGCCCTGTCAGTTGATCACTTAACTGAAGAAGATTTTACGAAGATGAATGAGCTTATTGAAAAAATCGATGTTTCTATTGAATTAGAAAATTATCAAGATTATCAAAAATATCAAACGTACTTTCATCGAGTGTATTTAAACCGATGCGATAATGAGACCTTAAAAGAACAGCTTATGTCTTTACAAGACGGATTCATCAGACAAACGTACTTTAGCGATGATAAAAAAGAACTATATACCATTTTACATGTAATGAATGAACATCATCGACATATTCTGAAACTTCTGAAGCAGAAAAAAAAATCGGATGTTCAGCTTTACCTTCAAAATGTCCACTGGAAAATCGAATATCCAGAAATGATCTAATTAAAAAGCAAGCACCGAAGTGCTTGCTTTTATTTTGCTATGGAAGAACGTTGTTTTTCTTCTTTTACGTACCAAATAAATTTCCCTGTATATCCGTAAATAATCGCTAAGATAATAGAAACAAAACTCAGCCACATAAACGGCAGATAAGCGAATGTAGAAATCCCAAGCGTTGTAGCTAGAAATACACCGTTATCCGTCCACGGAACCATTCCAGAAGTTAAGGTTCCTCCTACTTCTGAGTTACGGGCAAGCACTAGACGCTGTATTCTTAACTTGTCATAACTTTTCTCCATAATCTTCGGTGTTAAAATCAATGAAACATACATCGCACAACCAAATATATTCCCTAATAATCCCACGAAAATAGTAGAAGCTGTAACGTTTCCTGGATTGACAAGGATTTTTTCAAATTTAGATAGCAATACCTCTAAGACGCCAAGCTCATCTAATAAACCGCCAAATCCTAATCCAAAAATAATAACAATAATGGAACCGACCATGCTTAAAATCCCGCCTCGATTTAATAGCTCACTTAAAAATGTATTGTCGGTATTAATTTTAAATCCTTCATAAGCCGTATTAAATGCACTAGCTACATCCATATGTTGAAAGACAATTGCCCATATAATTCCTAATAATGAACCAACCCCAATTGCTGGAAGAGAAGGTTTCTTTAATGCTAAAAGGACAATGACAGCCAAAGCAGGAATCAGCACCCACCCACTGATATGGAATGTATCCAACAGCGAAGACTTTAATTCTTCTACACGTCCAGCATCAAAATCTTTACCTCCATACATAAACCCTGTTACCGTAAATAATACTGCCGTAATGAGGTAAGCAGGAATATCCAACACTAACATTGCTTTTACGTGATCAATAACATTCACTCGAGCCATTGACGCAGATAAAATGGTACTGTCAGAAAGAGGAGAAAGCTTGTCTCCAAAATAAGCTCCTGAAATTACGGCTCCTGCTACTAAAGGAAGCGGCATACCTAGCCCTTGTCCGATCCCCATCATCGCAATTCCAGCCGTTCCCACCGTTCCCCAAGATGTCCCCGTTGAAATAGAGGTAATAGAGCAAATGATAAGTGTAGCAAGTAAAAAGAATGTTGGGTTAATAAATTCTAACCCAAAATAAATAAGAGAAGGAACAACCCCTCCGGCAATCCATGTTCCAATTAACGTACCAACGGCTAATAAAATTAAAATAGCTTCCAAGCCGTTTGATATTCCTTTTGTAATGGCCCCTTGCAGCTGATTATACGTATACCCAAGTCGTACTCCTAGCGCCATAACAATAAACCATGAAATAAATAAAGCGAGCTGAATAGGTAAATTAAAAACAGTAGCAAATGAAATAACAACAGCTAAAAATAAAGCAAGCACAATCATTATTTCCCACATAGATGGTAAACGGGTTGTGTTCAAACTAGCTCCTCCTAAACTGGTATGTAGATTCTGGAATGTGGTATCGTTTAAGAGTAAAACGTCCTTATTCTTTAATTGTTCCTCTTACTGCTTGAACGTATGTATTTCTATGAGTGCATAAACAATAAACTGCATCTTTTTAAGAACATAAAATAAGGATACTCGCGTAAACAATAAGCCATTTTTCTTTTATCCAGTGGTCATAATACCATAAGAGTGTGCTTTCTTACAAGACTAGTTATGAAGCGCTTTCTGTTTGTTTATACATTTTAATATATAAATATATTTTCATTTATTTTATTCAACGAAAGGAGGAAAGTAACATGAAAGAATATGCAACATTTGCAGGAGGGTGCTTTTGGTGTATGGTCGCTCCTTTTGATCAACTTCCAGGAATCAGCAGTATCCGCTCTGGCTACGCGAGAGATGAACAAATCACTTCTGAATTTGCTACTCTTCCGAAGAAAGAGAGCGAATACGTAGAGGCAGTGCAAATTGTATGGGATCCTTCTCAAATTACGTTTGAAGAGCTGCTTAATCTGTATTGGCAGAATTGACCCTACGGATTCCGGCGGACAGTTTTCAGACCGCGGACCATCATATCGAGCTATTATTTTTTATCATAACGAAAAGCAAAAAGAAACGGCTCTCGATTCTAAAAAAAAGCTAGCCCAAAGCGGACGCTTTAAGCGTCCTATCGTCACACCTATTTTACCTTTTTCTTCTTTTTACGAAGCAGAAGAGCAGCAGCAGGATTATTATCGAAAAAATGCATTTCACTATAAATTATACAAAGAAAGCTCGGGGCGAACTGATTTTCTGAAGCAGCACTGGCCAAAGGACCGCTCATACCTTAAAGAAGTTCTAACGCCTATGCAATACTTTGTTACGCAGGAAAACGGAACCGAACCCCCTTTTACGAATTTATATTGGAATAACAAAAAACAAGGAATTTACGTTGACCTTCTAACCGGAGAAGCACTGTTCAAAACGTCAGATCAGCTACCTTCTCATACAGGATGGCCGATTTTTAAGCGCCCCATTTTATACGCAAATATAAAAAAGTGCCGGCGCAGCATTCTATAGCGCTAAAAAGCAAAGAAGGAGATAACTATTTAGGTTTACTTTTAACAGAAGAAAATAGCGAATACTATCAAGTAAATTCCGCGGCTCTGCGCTTTATTCCAAAAGAGAAGCTTAAAGAACAAGGCTATGAAGACTTTTTAATTTTATTTTGATGCTTATACTTTTTTAAAAGGATAAAAATAAGCCGTTACTTGATTTGCGTAGTGTACAGTTAAATCGTGATTGTCCGCCGGACGCAAAAAAGGCTGAGTAATGGAATCATCTATTATTTCACACTCCCCTTTTTGCAGCTCCCAAGGATCATGATAAAGGTCTCCTCTGTAGACATTTCCTTGATGAGTGGTAAATAAGCAGTAACGCTCTGTAAGCCAATGAGCTACTTCTCCTTTTTCACTGTGATAGGACGGAGAGGTACTTCTATATGTAAGCCTTACTCGCTCTTGTTTTGAGTCTCTGTGCGTTCGAACTGACTGAAAAGAAATATGGTTCTGCGTTTTGTTGAACGTCATAGCAGCGTGGTAATAAGGTAAGTGAAAAAAGTGCCGAGCAATCCATACTCCTAGTGGATTGCTTGCATCTAAACTAAAAAAATAAACGCCTTTTTCCCCTTTATATGTAACGTAAGTACGCACATTTAATTCATATAACCGTGAAAAGATGGGCACAGCGGGCGTCCCTTTGAATCGAATGTCTGTCATCGTAAAAGGCACAAGGGCAATCCATGCTTGATTATCATAGGTGTCAGGTTCTAACTGATCCGGCAATAAAGAAGCCAAAAACGAAGGATCTACAGGCCAATGAATAAACAGTAAATCTTTCCACGTTTGTTTCATTATCCAATTATTTTTCACTTCTTGCTCTCTCCTTTTTTTAGATGTTCTTTCCCATCAATTCAGCGGCCGCCGATTTCCCTGACAAATATGCGCTCTCTAACCGTGAGTGATTCGTCACGTCTTCTCCTCTTAAAAAAGCATCTCCTGCCACTAGTAGTGACGGCATGATTTCAGCAAAGGGCTGATGAAGAACTCGTTTAACCTCTGCATAGCGCCATTTCTTTAACTGAATGCTTTTAATATGATTTGCACCTATCCATTCTTTTATTTCATTTTTTATTGCCCACAACAACTCATTTTCATGTTCATCAAAATGTTTTTCTGACCAGTCTTTATTCATATATACGCTAAAAACAGACGTCTTTGATATTCCTTTTTGCTGATGGTTAACGATTCTTTGGATTGTGCTAGATGGATTTGTGAGTTGACCATGGTCACCATACGGCACCTCTTTGTAAAGCTCCACGATAGCAACTAAGCAGGGACTAAATTTCAGTGTCTTAAGGATAAATTGGTCCGCTTGTAACTTACTGTTATTAAGTATCTCAATAACCTGAGGAGAGGGAGGAGTAAAAATGATATCAGTCGCTTCAAAAATCTCATTTTCTTCTGTATACAGCTGATATCTTCCGTTTTGAAAATCAATGGTTTGAACTTTTCGATTCACATATACACATAGATCTTTTGCTAAATATTTAGCTAACGCATTCATGCCATTAATACTTTGATAGCGAGGGTGATGGTCACCAAACCATTTCTTAACTTCCTTATCACCTATCCATTTATTTACGTCTTGTTGAAATTCATCCGATCTTACTGTAAAAAATTGAGCTCCGTAATCTGCTCTTCCATCTCCTACTCTTCGGGTGGCCATTCGCCCCCCTACACTTTTACTCTTATCAAGAAGAAAGACCTCTATTCCTGCTTTTTGTAATTCAGCCGCTGCTGTAAGGCCGGTCATTCCCGTACCTACTATTCCTACTCGTCTCATTTTTCCCTCCTTATTTAACTCATTTACTTACAGTATAAAAAAAGTAGAATGATTGGGCTAATTTAAACTGTCGTTTTTTATTTACCTTCGCTCCTGCTTGTCTCAAAAAAATAGTCTACTATTCCTTTCAGCTGAGTATACTTGTTGTATACAAATATATCTTTACCTACTAGTACGTCTATAGACAGGAGGACTGTTACATGATGCTCTACGATATTGGACATAAAGTATATTACGAAGTATTTAATACAGCTCGCCCTAAAATGAAGGACGCTCACCAAGGACGAAGCTGGGGCTATGTTTATAAAAGCCTCAATGGACAACCTACAAAATTTTGGATTGATTTTACGCACGGACGTTTTATGTATTTCCAAGTTGAAGACAAGTGGTATCGCGTGCAATATTTGCAGTCCAATGATAAGAAAAAAACAGCGGATGTCTTTAAAGGCGCTCTCATTGACTTGATTTTAGATGGAATGGATCTCAAGTTAGTACGAGGAAACTTTGAAAAGAGAAGACTCTTAGCTTTATAACATATAGAAAAACAGCCGTAAAAGCAGTCCTGCTTTTACGGCTGTTTAATTGTACGAGGAGTAATCAATATTTCAACCCTTCTATTTTTCGCTTTTCCAGCTGCTGTATTGTTAGATGTCACCGGTTTGAACTCTCCAAATCCTTTTGCACTGAACATGCTTGGATTAAGCTTATCGTTTTTTAAAATAACTTTCATAAAGTTAACTGCTCTCATCACGCTTAACTCCCAGTTGGATTCAAAACCAGCGTTGCGAATGGGGACGTTATCGGTGTGACCGCTAATAATGATATTACGTGGAGGATCAATCACCAAAAGTTCTGAAATATCATTTGCGATTTTTGTATCCTCACTCCGAACTTGCGCTCTCCCCGAATCAAACAATACATTGTCTCGAATGGAAATTAAAAGACCTTCCTCGGTTAGCGAAGTCTGTAATTGATTTGTTAAGTTTTTCTTTTGAATATACGCATTAATTTTAGATTGAATTTGCTGAAGCTCTTCTTGGTCAGCTTCTCGAATGGTTTGCTCCTTTTGTTCGCTCGTTAACGATTGCGAAGAAGCAGAAGACTGATTGGGAGCTGTCTCCACTTCGTTTGTTTTTTCCGTACTTTTAGCTGCAGGAGTATTTGAAGGCTGCACCGCTTCTTCAGATTCCTGCAGAGATTGAAATTCCATCACGCCCGTTCCTCCGACGAACGCTTCATTAAATGCGCGTGAAAGGTTCTTAAATTTTTGCGCATCGACTGAGCTCATTGCAAATAATACAATGAATAAAGCAAGTAAAAGTGTAAGCAAATCTGAGTAAGGAAGCAGCCAGCTTTCATCGACATGGTCCTCCTCATGCTTTCGTTTTCTGCGTCTACTCATTTATGCCCACTTCACTTTCTTGAAGAAGCTTTTTACGTTCCGCTGTTGGCAAATAAGAAGCTAGCTTTTGCTCAATTACTTTTGGAGTTTCCCCTTCTAACAGTGAAAGCACTCCTTCAATCATCATATACTTTACCTTTACCTCATGTTTCGATTTACGCTTTAGTTTGTTCGCAAATGGATGCCATAGTACATATCCAGTAAAAATACCAAGAAGCGTAGCAACAAACGCCGCGCTGATCGCATGTCCTAGCGTATCTGTATCTTCCATATTCCCAAGCGCAGCAATTAACCCAATAACAGCTCCAAGTACACCCAGAGTTGGAGCATATGTACCTGCTAAAGCGAAAATACTTGCACCTGTTTGATGTCTTTCTTCCATAGCATCAATTTCCTCAGACAACACGTCTCGTATATAATCCGCACTTTGACCATCAATAGCTAAATTCAAACCATTTTTCAAGAAAGGATCATCTACATCAATAATTTGGGCTTCAAGTGATAGTAACCCTTCTTTTCGAACAACTTGTCCCCATTCAGAAAACATGGATACTAAATCAACGGGCTGCAGCATTTTTTGTTCTTTAAACAGGACACCAAAAAGTTTTGGGACTCTCTTGATTTCATTTGAAGGAAATGCAATAACTACCGCTCCGACGGTTCCGACAATAATAATTAAAATAGCAGCCGGATTTCCTAACACAGATGGATTAACTCCTTTGAAAAACATGCCTACAATAAGAGAGGCTATTCCTAAAATCAGTCCAATAAAAGATGTTTTATCCATATATAATTCTCCTATCCTTAACTTCCTGTTCTTTCTTTTTGTGTATTTTATACTCATCTTTTATTTCGACTATTTCATAGAATTTTTAAGCTTTTTATGAATCATATTTACAATTACATCTTTTCTCTATCATAAAAACACTTTTTTCAACTTTTCATACAGAATATCTGAAGGTCCAGCTATAATTGCTACAATTTGATTTTCTACATAAATAGCAGCCGTCATCTTATTATCTATATCAGCTAAAATTGCAAATCCGACGTTAATCTTCAACTTTATTCACCTCTGTAATGTTCTTGTTTATTCAACATATAAAAAGAAAAGTCTTAACATTTATTTTTTCGTGTTTCATTGACATTTGTAAATTTTATATTAAGATTATGTAAATGGATTGACAAAACGGAGGTGATATCATGCTACTAGAAAAATACTGTAAAGATACTGATTTAATGATTATCCAGTTTACGATCGAACTAACAAAAGACATTCACGCTAAAATCTCCGCACGTACTTTATTTTATGAAGAACAGGTGATACGCTATGCTGAAAAAAGAATACGTTCTTTCTTACATCCTCTTTCCCTTAAACATACGCTAAAATTTGTCTATCAATCTGAAATACTACAAACCATTCTATTTAAATTAAAACCAACTTTTGAGCAGCAGCATTTACTGCGCTGTATTTCATCTTAAAAAGGAGTTCCCTTTAGCGGAAACTCCTTTTTGATTTGATTCTACGATATAAACGATATGTTTTTCTAATAACGTTTAAAAGCGGGTACGGTAAGCGGATATGGTACTTATCAATAAACGGATAAAAGGTGTAATAAGCTTTTACAAGGTCTGTCCATTTTTTATCAATACCTTCTTTATAAAAGTCAGAAATATCCACCACATATCCTCTTCCATCTTTCATCATGACATTTTTGCCATGCACATCATACGGGTTTAAACCCTGGCTTCTTGCATAGTCCAAAGCTGTGTTCACATCTTTTATGACTTGTTCTGGAATCTTTATTCCCCGCTGTACGGCATCATACAAGGTAACGCCTGTAAGTCTTTTTAAAATCAAGTACGTCTTTCCCTCATGAAAAAGTTGAGAATAAGCTGGGTGAACGCCCAGCTTTCTATACACTTGCGCTTCTTTTTTTACACCATAGACGGCTCTTCCGTATACTTTCACGACAAATTCAGGGTAATTCTCGTGCACAAACACACCGGCATAGTTTCCTTTACCAATAAGTACCCACTCTTTTGTTTTGTTCGTAACTTCAACTGGATCATAGTCACTTTCACTTTGAATCATAACTTGCGTTAGTAATGATGTTTCAACTAGCGACACCAACTGTTTAATTGTTTTATCCATAGTCCCCTCTAAAAATCCTTCAGTAATCTCTATCAAATATTATCTTATGATAAATCTCAATGCAGGATGTGTCAATAAATTGACAGCCTGATATAAAGAGGGAAAGTGTGCCCATTCGTTCAAGGCTGCGTGTGAACTTTGTGAACATTCACATTCAGTTCTTCTTTCATATTCAGCATCACGCCCGCCATTGGAGCAATAGACTCGGGCTTAGTAAACTGAAATAAAAAGCGCTTTGTCATTTCTGAAAGAAAAATAGTTACTATTTCAGTGATATAGTCCATGCCCCTTTCCGCTTGATGCTCAATCCCAAGCGGCATATACATATAGCTTGGGACATCAATGGACCCTCCTTTTTCAAAACGGTCAGGTAAAAATTCGCTTGGCTCTAAAAAATAATCTTCATGGCGATGCATCATATAAGGGCTAATTAACATAATCTCCCCTTTTTTAATACTATAACCATTTATCTGTATATCTTCACGTGCTTGACGCCCAAATAGCCAAAGAGGCGGATACAACCTCATGCTTTCAGCAATTATTTTGCGCATATAGGTCAGATTTTTGGTTGAAAGTGATTCGCCGCTAGCATAGGCTTGAATTTCTTTATGCAGCTGAAGATGTTCCCTAGTATTTTGAGACAGTAAATGAATAGACCAGCTGCATACGTGCGTAATCATTTCATACATCGAAAGGAATATAGAATTTAGCTGTTCGTATATTTCTCTTTCATCGATGTCTTCTCCGCAAGAATTCAATATATACTGCAGTAAATCATTCTCTTCGGTTTTGTTTTGAACACGCATTTGAACACATTCAAAAAGAAATTGTTCTAGCTGCTCATCTGAGTCAGGCTGGTGCAAAGGTAGACGAATATAAATTTTGCCTAACTTTTCTTTTTTTCTCCTAAGCGCTTGAACATAGTGAATTTTATCTTTATCCTCAATCGAAATGCCAAATACAAGTTGAAGGAGTACAGCTACGACTATCTGTCTAATGTCTTTTACTATTGTTCGAAGCTGCCCTTTTTCCCACGTTTCCGTATGCTTTTCAATTATTTTTGCGATTGCTTCCTTATTATAGGTTAGATGTTGTTTAAGTTGTGAGGGTTGAATGGGGCTCATATATAATGCTTCATCTGTCCATAACATTTCTTCACCTAGTAGCGTTTTAAACATATGCGTTAATTTAATTTTTTGAAACGCCTTGCTGTTTGTAATGACTACATCTTTAATAATTTGAGGGTCTCTCGTTACATAAAAGCGCTTGTGCGCAACTCTAAATGTTGCAATTTCTCCATACTGAGTCAAGTTTTCCAAAAAACCCAGTGGGTTCTCTCTAAACTTTTGCAGGTGACCGGTAAGCTTATACGACGAGGGGCCCTGTATAACCGGCAATGTTATCACTCCTTTTCTGAAAATGCGGGACTTAAACAAATAAAAGAGTAGTCCACTAAAGACTACTCTTTTTCACACAAAGATATGCTATTGATTTTCACAAAAAAACTTACTTATTATTCCATATTAATCCATACGCTTTTAACTTCAGTGTAATTATCAAGCGCATAGCTTCCCATTTCACGACCAATTCCTGACTGTTTATAACCTCCAAACGGGCTTGCTGCATCAAATACGTTGTAGCAGTTCACCCAAACTGTACCCGCTTTAATACCATGAGCAATATAGTGTGCTTTCTTTAAATCCTGTGTCCAGACGCCTGCTGCTAGACCATATGCTGTATCATTTGCTTTGGTAATCAAATCATCAAGATCGTCAAACGGCATAGCAGCTACAACCGGACCGAAGATTTCTTCACGAGCAATCGTCATAGAATGATCGACATCTGCAAAGATAGTCGGCTCTACGAAATAGCCTTGATCAAATGGAATGTTTCCTCCTGCGAGTACTTCCGCTCCTTCTTCAATTCCTTTATCAATATAGGTTTTCACTCGTTTTTGCTGCTGCGCAGATACAAGCGGGCCCATTGTTGTCTCATCTGCTAATCCATTCCCTTGTTTAATAGATTTCGTTTGAGAAACTAAATCAGCTACGACATTATCATATAAGCTTTTTTGAACATACAGACGACTTCCAGCACAACATACTTGTCCCTGATTAAACATAATACCTGAAAGCGCACCAGGAACTGCTTTTGTTAAGTCTGCATCCGGCAGGATAATGTTTGGTGATTTCCCTCCAAGCTCTAACGTCACACGCTTTAAGGAGTCGCTAGCTTGTTTCATAATTGCTTTTCCGACAGCAGTAGATCCCGTAAAAGCAATTTTATCCACGAGATCATGATGAACGAGCGGCTCACCTGCTGTTTTCCCGTAGCCTGGCACAATATTTAATACGCCTTTTGGGAACCCAGCTTCATCGGCTAGTCGAGCTAAGTAAAGTGCAGAAAGCGGCGTTTGTTCTGCTGGCTTGAGCACAATTGTACATCCAGTTGCCAAAGCAGCTCCGAGCTTCCAAGCGGCCATTAAAAGCGGGAAGTTCCACGGAATAATTTGGCCAACAACTCCTACTGGTTCATATCTCGTATAGTTAAAATACGCTCCTTGCACAGGAATAGTTTGTCCAACCATTTTAGTTGACCACCCAGCAAAGTAGCGGAAATGTTCAATTGCTAATGGAATGTCTGCATTTGATGTTTCACGAATTGGTTTTCCGTTATCAAGCGTTTCAAGCTGCGCAAGTTCCAACTGATGTGTTTCCATTAAATCAGCTAATTTATAAATGAGTCGGCTTCTTTCAGCTGCTGACATCTTTGTCCAAGGTCCGTGATCGAATGCTTCTCTAGCCGCTCTCACGGCACGATCAATATCCTCTGGATTTGCTTCAGCTACATCTGCCAACCTTTCACCCGTTGCTGGATTCACCGTTTCAAACGTTTTTCCTGAAACAGAGTCTACCCACTCACCGTTAATGTATAGCTGTTTAACTCCTTTTAAAAACTCCACTACTTTCGGACTCATTTCAACTTTTTTCGCTCCAAGATTTCGCATCAAATACATACCTCCCCACTAATTTCGAAAACGCTAACAATGAATATTTTACCATGTTATCTAGTAAAATCAACAATTTTGCATACAATATTCTGAATTTTTCTACATGTATTCTAGTTATTTAAAACTTATCTTACTAGTACAAATGTCGAAAGAGGCGCAACGCTTACTATGTTTCCTTTCACCGTACGAAGCGTTTTTGTTCCCGCCTGCTCACCGTCAACAAGTAATCTCCACGTTCTGTTAGAAGGCAGATGAACCGGTTGAGCTTGTTTATTTGCATTATGAATCACCATTATTTCGTTTGCTTTATCTTTATTGGCTTTAGCATTTAACGTATAACCTACTACGTTTGCTGGTGCATCAACAAAGCGTAAATTTTGATGAATGGCTTGTGCACTCGTCATTCTAAATGACGAATATTGCTTTCGAAGCGCAATAAGTCCCTTCATATAATCTACTTCTTGGCTGAAAGCTGCTCGGCGCTTCCAATCTAACTGATTGACAGAATCGGGAGACTGATAGCTGTTATGATCTCCGCCTTTTGTTCTCATAAACTCTTGACCTGCATGTATAAAGTTAATTCCTTGGGATGTTAAAATAATTGAAGAAGCAAGCTTATGCATTTGCTTTCTCGTTTGTTCCGTGTCAGCAGGGTTCGTCAGCTGAAGTTTATCCCATAACGTATGGTTATCGTGTGCTTCTACATACGTGACAACTTGATCTGGATCTTCATACGTGGCAGTTGAACGATCATAATCTATTCCAGCTGCTATACTTTGCTGTATGAGCTTTTCTTGTCCTTGTTTTCCATTAACAAATCCGTTTTCCTGATCAAAAAACACGCTGCCTTTAAGACCATCTCGCATACCGTCATTAAAGTGAGCTATGCGCTTCATATCCTGAGCGTTTTTCTGGTTAGCTTTTAGCTTAGCATCAAGCTCGGTTCCTAGATCCCAGCCCTCTCCTAGTACGATAATGGAAGGATCAATTTTATCTAACCTCTTTCTCACTTCATTCATTGTCTTAGTATCATGAATCCCCATTAAATCAAATCGAAACCCGTCAATATGGTACTCTTTTGCCCAATAAGTAACAGAATCTACAATAAACTTCCGAACCATTTTCCGTTCAGAAGCCGTGTCGTTTCCAACACCCGTTCCGTTGGATAGAGTTCCATCTTCTTTATAACGGAAGTAGTAGCCTGGAACTAATTTATCAAAGCTATGCTCACTCACTGCATACACATGATTATAGACAACGTCCATTACCATACGAAGCTGCTTGTCATGAAGCGTTTGAATCATTTGTTTGAGCTCAATAATTCTAGTCTTAGGATTATATGGGTTTGTTGAATAGGAACCTTCTGGGACGTTATAATTTTTCGGATCGTATCCCCAGTTAAACTGCGGCTCGTTTAATTTGGTTTCGTCCACCGTACGATAATCATAAATAGGCAGGAACTGAACATGCGTTACACCTAAGTCTTTAATATAACTGAGTCCTGTTTTTACTCCATTTGGTCCTTGCGTATTCCACTCCGCTACGCCTAAATATTTTCCTTTATTTTTGATACCGCTCTCTTTTTGAGACGATAAATCTCGTACGTGCAGTTCATAGATAATCGCATCTTCTGGATTTTTAAATTTCGGCTTATTCGTACTCCACTTTCTCGGGTTTGTCTTAGCCAAATCTACGACAACTCCACGATCTCCATTCACTGTTGTTGCTCGTACATATGGATCAACCGCTTCGTTCCAGCTGTTCCCAATTTTTACTTTGTACGTATAAATTAGTTCATCTTGATTTCCTTTTAACTCCGCTTTCCACGTTCCTTTTTCACTTTTAGTCATAGAAATTTCTTTTACAGCTTTCGAGTTCCATGACGAATAAGTCACTAGCTTTGCTTCGCTTGCGGTTGGAGCCCATACGCGAAAATTTGTTTGTTTCTTAGAATATGTGTTTCCTAAATCATTTCCGCTATACGCATACTTTTCATCAAATTCTTTCGTGCGAACGACATTTCCATTGACTACCTCAGCTGATCCGTATCCTTTTTGCTTAACTCTATACGTTTTTGTAACGTCCAGAGGCTGTTTTGTTATGATTTTAACCTTAGTAGTAACAGAGTCTCCTCCATCTTTACAAGGTATCACTTTCTCAATGTGAGCTCCGTCAATTTCAATGTCTCCTAAGCTCTTAGAAGAGTCAAACGGTACGTTTGTTTCTAAGGTAATTTGATTAAATGTATCCATAGTCGCTTTCGTGATTTTCCGAGTGACATCTACTCTAGCTCTATCATAATAAATTCGATTTTGCCCTTGAACAATCCATACTTCTACATTTCCATCTTTACCAATCTTGGTAATAAGGCGGTCTCCTCCGTCTTTATTTTCCCAATCGTTGTCACTAGTAGAATGGCGTACAATAAAACCAATTTTGTCAAATAAATTACCAGTTTCACTGTTAATTGTGTAAGTTGCTCTCTTCCCAAAATTCGTGTCTTCCGTAAATTCGATTTGCTTGCCTTCTTTTTCATCACCTGGCCATGTCCAAATGTTCCACCCGCTGTAATCTCCGTCATACCGATGATAATTTAAGGTAACGTTTACTTTATCAAACTTCGGTAAATCTCGGTATTCACCGTCAGGAGGAGACGTATATGTATGTTCATCTCCGCTTTTCACCCATACTTCTCCTTCACCGTTCTCCACTGAAATGAAGTGGTCTCCTCCATCTTTTTCCCACGACTCTGTTCGAACAATAAAACCTACTTTGTCATAAGTACCGGGTAATTCAACTTCCGCTACTTTTCCAAATTGATCTTCTCCTGTAAATGCGTAAGGCTTCCCTTCTCCGCCTTCAGGAAAAATCCATAATCCCCATTCCTTTGTATCGTTTGAAGCAGGCTGATAGTGAATCGTGATTTTTGTTGCGTCTGCCGAAGATGCAAACGATTGCATAAATGGGCTAAAAAAAGAGCTTACTAGTAAGAGTAAAGCCGTCAGTACCATTGCATATTTAATCCAACTACGTTTCAATGAAAACCCTCCCGTAAAATAGAGTACGTACACATTTTTCACTATAACCTTTTTTGAAAGCGTTATCATAAGTATTTTTTCCTATTTTATGTGAATAAAGAAAAAAAATCCATAGTTAACAATGTTAACTATGGATGCCCCATCTCTTTTACACTTCTGCTGTTTCAGGGGAGATTGTTTGATCGTTGTATACGTTTGTATCTAGTTCTTTTGTTAATTTACTAGTTACGACTCCGGCTGTCATGCTTCCACTTACATTAAGCGCCGTACGCCCCATATCAATCAATGGTTCTACTGAAATTAATAATCCTGCTAGCGCTACTGGCAAATTCATAGAAGATAATACAAGCAAAGCCGCAAATGTAGCTCCTCCGCCAACACCTGCTACGCCAAACGAACTAATTGCTACAATGGCAATTAACGTGAAAATAAATGAAGGTGTTAAGGGATCAATACCTACCGTTGGTGCAATCATAACGGCTAACATGGCTGGATATATTCCAGCGCATCCATTTTGACCAATTGTAAGACCAAATGAACCTGCAAAATTCGCAATTCCTTCTGGAACCCCTAACTGTCTCGTTTGTGTATTAACGTTCAAAGGCAATGCTCCAGCACTTGTACGGGAAGTAAAGGCAAACGCCAATACAGGAAATACCTTCTTAACGTATGTGATCGGATTTACACCTATGATTGTTAGAATAAGTAAGTGAACAATAAACATAGCTGCCAATGCGACATATGATGCTACAACAAATTTTCCAAGTTTAACAATCGCATCAATATCACTCGTTGCTACTGTTTTTGTCATAATTGCAAGTACCCCGTAAGGAGTTAAACGAAGAATTAGCGTCACTACACGCATTACAATTGCATAAAGCGTATCAATAATTTTTGAAAATAACGCCGCTTCCTCAGCCTTTTTACGCTTCACACCTAAATACGCAATTCCAACAAATGCCGCAAAGATGACAACGCCAATCGTAGAAGTTGAACGTGCGCCTGTTAAATCAAGAAACGGGTTAGCTGGTAATAATTCTACTACTTGCTGCGGGATTGTTTTTGCTTCTAAACTAGATAAATTGTTTTCTAAGTCCTCTCCGCGCTGAAGTTCAGCTTCCCCTTTTGTGATTTGGACAGATTCTAAATTAAAGCTCGTCGTTGTAAAAATACCAATAGCAGCTGCTATCGCTGTTGTGACAAGCAAAATTCCAATAATTAAACTACTAATCTTTCCAATATTGCTCGTTAATTTTAAACGAGTGAATGCCGCTACAATCGATACAAATACAAGCGGCATGACAATCATTTGAAGAAACTTAACATATCCGCTTCCTACAATGCTAAACCAATCGGCTGTTAGTATCGTTACTTGATGAGTCGGACCATACACCCACTGAAGAGCAAAGCCAAAAATAATCCCTAGTCCAAGCGCCGTAAACACACGCTTTGAAAATGATACATGTTTTTTCTGCATCATAAACAGCCCTGCAAGCAATGCCAGCATAATAAGGATGTTTAGAATGACTAATAAGTTATTCATAGATGTTCCCCCTGTAATTTTCTCCATAAATTATGTCTATATTACTTATAATATAACAATACCAATAAGTCAACTAGGTTTTATAGTTTTTCCAAAAGACAGTTTTTTTCGAATAATCTTAACAAAATAAAAAAAGCTAAGGATTTTCCTTAGCTTTCTACTTTACTCTTGTATGTACTCCAGTGTTCTTTTGCTCCGTTATCAGAGATAGTCTTTTTTTCGTCACATCGGATGTACTACATTTATATATACGATTACATTTCATATAATTCATTTAGCCATTTTACAAACAAATGTCTAGGTAATTCTAGTTCGTGAAGCTCAACATATTGAATATCAGATAGAGTCGTTCCTCTAGCCATATAAAAGTACCACTGCCAGCCAATATCTTTAGCAATAGCATAGGATTTAGCTAGGTCTTGCCTATTGTCTGCCCGCTGCATATCATTCATCCACTGCGTTTCATCCGCTTCGTACTCGTAATAATGGAGAGTATATTTATCACACCAATAAGCAAGGTCTTGATGGGAAAACGGATTTTCTCCGTCACATACTTGAAGCAATAGCATTCTTAAATTTTCCGGTGTATACGGTAATATAATTTTTTGATCTGCACGTCTCATTTTGCTACCTTCCTGACATGTTCGTTTCTTTTATTACATCATGTACGGCTGCGTTTAGCAATAAGAAATGGATGACGTTTTCATTACTTTTCGTTTACAACATTTCATTTACTTGCGAAAACGGCCGTATCTTTGACATACAGAGGCAGTCCAATTTTAACAATCGTCCCTTTTTTCTGTTCACTCTCAATCTGCAGGGTACCGTGATGATCATGAATAATTTTGGAGCTGATTGTTAATCCAAGCCCCATTCCTTTTTCTTTTAAAGTAAAAAACGGTTCTCCTATATGTTCTAGGCGGTCTGTAGAAATTCCTACTCCTTCATCTCTAACTTCTATACAAATATGATCATCATGCGCTGTTTTGATTGTAATATAAATATTTCCAGGCTTATCCATGGCTTCGATTGCATTTTTAAAAACATTAAGTAATACTTGAATAAGGTGATTTTTATTTCCATACACACTAGCGTTTTGTGTTTGTTCATCGTATAGGAAGTCAATGTTTTTCAATAAAGCTTCATGGGAAGTTAAACTCATTACATACTTAACCGCTTCTGTAAGAGAAAACACGCGAAAATGTTCACTTTCAGGCTTTGACAAAAGGAGCATTTCACTGACAATACCATTAATTCGTTCCAGCTCATCAAGCATGATATTAGCATACCCTATCGCGGATCGGTCTGTTTCTTTCATGAGCTGAACAAACCCTTTAATACTCGTAAGTGGATTTCTAATTTCATGAGCAATTCCAGCAGCTAATTCGCCTACTACAGACAGCTTTTCCTTTTTTATCAGAAGCGCTTCTGCAAGCTTTTGCTGAGTAATATCTCGTCCAATCGTAATAAGAGCTTTTCTTGAGCCATCATCAAAAAATACAGGTATTTTAATAACATCAAATGTTTTGACGTCACCGTTCGGTATTTCAAATGCTTCTTCCGTGCGTACTTTTTCCTTTTTTATCCAAGCTTCTTCATCCGATGAAATACAGTGTAAGAAAGCGGCTTGAAAGAAAGGCACAAGCTCCCCAAGTTCTGCATCTGTTTTACCTTTGTAATCAATACCCTTTAAATGATAAAGTTCTCTTCCAAAATCGTTCACCGCCACCCATTTGCCAGCTCCATCTTTAAAACAAATAAAATCTGGCATTGAGTTTATTAATGTAGCAAGCTGATACTGTTCATCAGACACCTGTGTATGAAACGAACGCTTATGAAGTAAATAAATTGTGCCAGCCGTTATGCCCACTAGTAAAATATCTTTTATTAAACTGCTAAGAGCGTATGCTCCTTTAAAAAATGCCATTGTTTGAAAGACGATGTACACCCCTACAAGCAGAAGACCTGCTATCGCCACTGCTTTTCGTACACCCTCCCTATTTTTTATCAATATTTCCCACCAGCCTTTGTTTTTTACGTTAACACCCTCTATGTCTCATCAATTAAGTTCTGAAGATTCTTCTTACTTTTAAACTAGTTTACCTTATTTTTTTATTCTTATCTAATACCTTTTTTTATTACTTTTGACACAGTTTCTTTTATCCCCTTTATTTGTTTCCATATTTTCATTTTAATTGAATTATTTTCTCTATCAAAATAGGAATTTAGATACGGAATAATCTGGAACATTTAGGTAATAATACTCTTTTTTGTATTTTCTTAATATTATAAATTCGAGTAGTGTCAACTATATCGATAAATTTAGGGGAATTTTAATGAAAAAAACCGTGATTTCTTTGGCTGTAGCAACAAGTTTGACTCTATCTTTTACAAGTGTACAAGCTTCTACTTCTGCAAATGCTTCTCACAATCAAAATTCCGAACAAAAAGTATGGAAAAAAGTCAATGCTGAGAAAATTTATCAAGACATTGCGTATCTCTCAAAAAAACCTCGTGTGGCAGGGACTGAATCTGAACTTGAAGCTGCTACATTTGTTCAAAAGTGTTTGTCTAAAATAGGCTATCAAAGCGCAGTAGAATCTTTTACATTTACCGGTTACACGCCAGCAGCTAGTTTTTCACTAAGCGTGAACGGTACAAGCTACTCTCCAACAACTTTTACTTATAGCACCAATGGAAATGTTACAGCTGAAATTGTAGATGGAGAGCTGGGTACAAAAGATAATTTGGCAAACAAAGATGTGAAAGGTAAAATTGTATTAGTTCAGCGAGGCTCTATTACTTTTGGTGAAAAGGTATTAAATGCTGCTGAAAAAGGTGCTGCAGCAGTCATTATTTTTAACAATACAGACGGTGAGCTAAACGGAACGCTTGGCGGCGCTAATGATAACTACATCCCGTCTCTTGCTGTTACCAAAGAAGAAGGTGAAAGAATTCTTACTTCTATTCAAAAAGGCGAAAAGCCTTCAGGTACAGTAAAAATTGAAGGAGCTGTCGTAAGTGAGCGAACATCTTATAATGTAACCGCCACTAAATCTTCTACTTTTAAGAAAAAAGGAACAAATGATATTATTGTAGTAGGTGCTCATCATGATTCTGTGGCCGGGGCGCCTGGGGCAAATGACGATGCTTCTGGAACAGCAATGGTGCTTGAATTAGCTCGTGTATTTAAAGCTCTTCCTACTGATACAGAACTGCGATTTGTTACATTCGGAGCTGAAGAAGTAGGCTTACTAGGATCCGAGCATTATGTTAGTGAGCTATCTGAAGATGAGAAAAATCATATTGTTGGAATGTTTAATTTAGACATGGTAGGAAGTCGAGATGCGGGAGATTTGGTGATGAATACAGCTGATGGAACACCAAACCTTGTCACAGAATTAGCTCAAGCTTCAAGTACAAGATTAAATGGGGAACCTACGCCATTCCAAGCTGGCGGCCGCAGTGATCACGTTCCATTTGCAGAGGCAGGAATACCGTCCGTTCTATTTATTCACAGTCCGTCTGAACCTTGGTATCATACGCCTGAAGATACCCTTGATAAAATAAGCAAAGAAAAACTTCAAGATGTGGCTGAGATTGTTGGAACAGCTATTTACGATCGTGCTCGTCCCGACCATCAAGGTTCTTCAGTTAAAAAGAGAGCAACATTTAAAGCTCCTCATCTTTATCACGAGCAAGATGTCAAATAATAATCTATCCCTGTTATTCATACATGACCAAAAAAGAGATGTTTATGCATCTCTTTTTTTGATAAGCAGATTTCTCAAGGTTTTAAATCTATTATGCTACAATTATTATAGAGGAACCTCACTTATTGCTTACATAAAAATTTTGAACAAAAGAGGTGTATTTTTTGGATTTTACGGTAGACTATTCAATTCTTTTATTATCTATTCTCCTTGTCATAGGGGTACTTACTGCAAAGTTCTCTACTCGCCTTGGGGTCCCTTCGCTTGTACTCTTTATTATTGTAGGAATGGTTGTTAGCCACTACATCTATTTTGACAATGCTCTTTTAGCACAAGGATTCGGAATATTAACGCTTATCATTATTCTTTTTGATGGGGGCGTGCAGACCAAATGGAAAGATGTCAAACGCGTTGTTCGCCCTTCCGTTTCATTAGCTACTTTCGGAGTCCTCATTACCACAGTTTTAACCGGTGTACTTGCCAAATATATTTTAGGCGTTACTTGGCTTGAAGGCTTTTTATTTGGGGCAATCGTTGGCTCCACAGATGCTGCAGCCGTGTTCTCTGTACTAGGGACACAGAATATCCGCCAAAAACTAAACTCCACACTAGAAGCAGAATCTGGTTCCAATGATCCGATGGCCATCTTCTTAACCGTTTCTATTATTGAATTAATTCAACATCCAGACGCTCCTATCCTCTCATTAATCCTTAATTTCTTTTGGCAAATGGGAATCGGACTGTTACTTGGTTTAGTACTTGGAAAAGCATCCGTTTGGATTATTAATCGAATTAATTTGGATTCTTCAGGACTTTACCCTGTGCTTACATTGTCATTGGCTGCCTTAACCTATGGAATTTCCACATTTGTAGAAGCAAGCGGTCTACTCGCTGTATATGTAATGGCAGTGGTAGTAGGAAATGCAGATCTAACTTATCGTCATACAATTGTCCGCTTTAATGAAGGTTTTGCATGGATGATGCAAATTTTAATGTTTATTTTACTCGGCCTTCTTGTCTTTCCTAATCAACTGCTAGATATCATTTGGCAGGGTATACTATTATCTCTTTTACTTATGTTTGTCGCTCGTCCACTCGGCGTATTTCTTTCTATGATGTTTGCTAAATACTCATCCCAAGAAAAGCTGTTTATTTCTTGGGCCGGTTTAAAAGGAGCTGTTCCAATTGTATTGGCTACTTATCCTATGATGGCAGGTTTGGAGAACAGCACGCTCATTTTTAACGTCGTTTTCTTTGTCGTCTTAACTTCCGCTCTTCTTCAAGGAGCAACAATCGCTCCTTTAGCCAAATTTCTAAACCTTTCTCAAGGTGAAAAAGAGACGGTTCCTCACAGTCTCGAGCTTGTTTCGATGGGTAAAACTAAAAATGAAATGATTGAGTTGAAGCTGGTGGAACATGCAGATATATCAGGAAAATCGCTTGAAGAACTTCATCTCCCTGAAGATATTTTAGTGACTGCTGTTATTCGAGAGGATAAATTACTTACACCTAGAGGTAATACACAAATTTTTGCAGGTGATACATTATATATTCTTATTTCGAAGAAAAAACGGGATAAAGTAAAAGCGTTTTTTCAAAAAAATACGTCTGATGTGGACGAAAGAGAAGGAAAAACCAGCTAAAAAAATAGCTAAAGCTTTTAATAGAAAAACAGCACCCACTTATTGAACGGAGTGCTGTTTTTGCTGCTGCATCAAATAAAGAGATTTATAATTGGGGTGATGTTTCAAAAGTTCTGAGACCGTTACAAATTTATATCCCTCTTCCTTTAACTTCGGTAAAATTTGTTTTAATGCTTCAATGGTTTGAGTTCGATCTCCTCCAGTATCGTGAAACAACACAATATCTCCTGACGTAGCATGATTAAGTACTTGACTTACAATTTTACCTACACCTGGATTCCTCCAATCAAATGTATCTTGATGCCAAGACCACAGAATAACGGTATACTGCTGATTCTTAGCAGCTTTTACTACCCGGTCATCATAATAGCCAGTAGGTGGACGAAACAGGTAAGGTTTTATTCCCGTAATAGCTTGTATACATTCATCCGCTTTTTCAATTTCCTGTTCAATTCTCTCTACTTCCTGGCCCCTTACTTTCAAATGGCTATATGTATGATTAGCAAGCTCATGACCTTCACGAACTTCTCTTTGAGCAAGCTTGGGAAACAACGTTATTCGGTCGCCGACTACAAAAAAAGTTGCTTTAGCTCCGTACTTTTGCAATAAATTTAAAATAGTCGGTGTATATTCAGGGTCTGGCCCATCATCAAACGTAAGTGCAATTAACTTCTCATCTTTCATGGGAACTTCCCACACGATATCTCCTTTTTTTTCATAATAAAATCGGCTCTTCTTTGCAGCATCCACCTGAATACCATAGAAATTAATGGAAATAATAATGATAATTGACAAGCACCATTTCACTCAATGACCTCCTTTTTTGTCTAGGTATGATTCATGCGTATTGTCAATAAAAGCTTTAATACCAACTGCAAATAATCGTTCATCACCCAAACACACGCGCTGTTGACGGCGATTAGCTGCAGAAGTTGATTTACGGTTTTTCATAGTCTTCTCTCCATTACTAATTGATTGTGTTTTTAGCTTTACCAAAAAATCAAAAATAAACCTACAGGTTCCAACATGGCGAAAACATTTTTATATAGTGATTACACGCTGTCTAGCGTTTTGAATAGGAGATATATACATGCGAAAATTTTATTTAGCTTTTCTGTTAATGATAAGCGGAACCATGGTTATACTGCCTTCTGTTAAAGCAATCAGTGAAAGTAACGAGAAACATCAGCATTTCACCGTAAGCGAACAAGGATATTCTATTTCATTGCCTAATGAATATACGCTTCAAAAAGAAGAAGATGGAAAAGATATTCTTTTTTCAAACAAGACTCCCTATACGTGGATGCGAATTGAAGTCCTCTCTGGGAAAGAAAGTGCAAGCAAATCATATCTAGATTGTTCAAAAGAATTGTTTGATGACCAGTTTGGAAAATCGTTAAAAACTTCTTCTACATCCCTATTTATTCAACCCGTTTTGTTTGCTTCTACAGCTGGGAGTAAAAAAGAAACGGCAAAGCTATATGTATTAAGAGAAACAAAGGGGCACCCTGCTTTAAAAATCACGATGGTTACGGCTAAAAATTCTGATGATGAAAAAAAGTTAATTTCAATTGTTAACTCAGTAAAAACGCACGAATGAAAATAGATAAGGAAGCCGCTATGAAAAAAAAGATATTTCTTGTTTGCTTTATATGTTTGGTGAGTGGCTGCTCAACTGCTTTTCATGAAGACCTTATCAACACACAAGAAGAAACTCTAAGAGAACGCTTGCCACAGCAAAAATTCACCTATCCTTACAAAGGAAGCAGCAGAACAGATGTGGGTTATCTTAAAAGGAGCACGAACCAAAACTATACGCTTTACGTACTAGAAGGATACGAGTTTACCGAAGAAGAGCCTCGAAAAGATGTTATTTACAATAAAAAAAATGATGCTTTGTGGATGCGTATTGAAGTGTTTCCATCAAATAAAAGTGTAGAGGAGCTCAATAAAGAAACAAAAGAAATTTTAAGAGCTGGTTTTTCGGAAGTGACTTCCCTTGATACACACCTCATTCACCATAATTTAGAGATAGAAGCTGCGTACGAAGCATCAGATGATAAAAGTAACGCATATGGTTTTCTTGTTCGAAAGCAAAATCACCAGCCTACTTTCCGGTTAACTATCTTTGCTCCTAAATCCGAAAGAGAGTTAACTCCGTTTTTAGAAATGGCGAAAACGCTTCAAAATACGTAGATAGATTTAAAAAAGTCGGTTTACAAAGTGTAAACCGACTTTTTCTCTATTTTAAATCTAATAATTTGGTTTTTAAGTCTTTCTCCATTTGATATAGCTCTGATTCTGCCTCAGTACGCTTCGTACGTCCTTCTTCTTGAATCTTTAGTACTTCTTCTAACGTGGTAATCAAATCGGACTGCGTTTTTTTCAATGTTTCGATATCGACGATCCCCGCTTCGTTTTCACGAGCTACTTCAATCGTATT
Organism: Priestia aryabhattai; assembly: GCF_023715685.1. NCBI lineage: Bacteria > Bacillati > Bacillota > Bacilli > Caryophanales > Bacillaceae > Priestia > Priestia aryabhattai. The sequence goes on along the minus strand of NZ_JAMBOQ010000004.1, from coordinate 190,791 downwards.
CTGCTTGAGCAGCTCTGAATTTTTAGTAAGCAAGTCATTTGTTGTCTTAGATACTTGCTTTTGTGCTTCCATTGCTTTCTTTTGGCGTAATAAAGTGGTTGCGATTACCACTTGATTTTTCCAAAGTGGAATAGCCGTTAAAATGGAGCTTTGGATTTTTTCCACAAGGGTCTGATTAACTTCTTGAATTAATCGAATCTGCGGTGCACTTTGAATCGCAATTTGACGGCTCAGTTTTAAATCATGCACTCGTTTTTCTAGCCTATTGATAAATTGATTTAAATCATTGACCTCCTGAGCCATCAAATAGTCATTTTTTTGAGTTGCTGTTTGCTGAAGCTGGGGCAGCGTTTCATTTTGCAACGCCACTAGCTTGTATTCTGCCGCTGCAATGTAGACGTTAAGCGCCTCGTAAAACTGTCTATTTTTATCATATAAGCTATCGAGCATCGTAATGTCTCGATACAGCATTTGTTTTGAGCGCTCTAACTTATCTGCAATTTTATCAATTTCAACATTAATGCTTTGATATTTTGTTAATAAATTTTGAATAGGCCTAGAGACTCCTGAAAACAATCGACCGATGACTCCTTTTTTCTTTGCAGAAAAATCATCGGGATTCACTTGGCGAATCTTACTCATCAAATCTCCTATAACGTCTCCTACTGGTCCCGTATCTTTCGTTTGAACATGCTGTAGTACGGATTGAGAAAACTGAGATAGTTCTGACTGAGCTGCTACCCCGTACTGTAAGATAGCCTGCTGATTTTTATAATCAATTTGATTTGCGATTTTCTGTGCTTTTTCCTGATATTCCGGTGTCAAATCATCGTATGTGTTTCTTTTTGCAGCGCGAGAGTCTGATTGTAACTGTGGAGTAGGCGACGCAAAAGGGTCATCAAGAAGCGCATCTAACGAGTGATTTTGATCATATTCTTTCATCATAAATCCCATCCTTTGCATTTACATTACTTTGTACGATTAGTAGCTGTCGGTATATATGGCTGCTCCTCTTCAAATGCTTGTTTTAGCACTTTAAGCTCTACATCTAATGTCAGTTTATCTTGTGAAAGTGCATTTGTTAATAAATGCTCATACTTCCCTGATAACCCGCGCAGCATATCTTCCGCTTCATGAAGACTTTCTTTTACTTCTATGCTTTTTGTTGGTTTTGATAATAAAAACATATACCTTTCAATAACGGTAACCGTTGATTGTAAGTAGTTCGTAAAAAACGGCTGAACGTCTTTATATCGTGCGGGCTCTTTTTCTACCATTTCAATGATGCTTTTGCCTACTTTGTATAGTTTAGAAAGTTCTGTCCACATATGAACAGATCGAATTTTAAAACGATAGCTTCCAATGGTTCTTAACTGCTTTCTTGCCTCTTTCACTTGATGACGAACGTATGCAATTTCTTCTCTATACGGATTTTGATAATGACGTCGAGCACTACTCATAATAAAAAACAGGCTCATCACGATCATGACTCCTATACTAATGCCAAAGGATTGAATAATCGTGGTATTAAATCCAAAATAGCTGACCGGAACGGCTACTGCTCCTGTTGCCCAAATGGCAAGAATCTTTTTTATTATTCGAACGACTTTCATCGCTTTCACTCCTATCTTAAATGTGACCGAACTTTTAAACGTATACATATTATACCATTGTCTTCCCGTCTCTTAAAACGATTACTGTTATAATTTATATACGGATAAAACCCTTAAAAGTTTCACAAAACAAAAAAACAGGCAGCTTTTATAGCTGCCTGTTTCTTTATTGATCTTCGCGCTTGTTGTAATCATACTTCGAACGTTCAATTGGTTTGAACCCTTCTGGTGTATGAAAGCGGAGTAAGTCTCCGTAAACAAGTTTATCTGATAGTTCTAGCTTTTTCTTAACTAGCTCATCATACTTATCATACTGTTTCGCTTCCTTATCTGAAAGCTGCTTGCCCGTTGCATTATCATACACTTTTTGATCAACTTTTGTTACCTTCGGTGTAACAAAGTCACCGTTACGGAAAGGTACAACTTGCTGATGTTCTTTTGATAATAAGTCTGTACCAAAGTCAATATAGTCTTTTGTATCAAGACCTAATAAATGCATCACTGTTGGGCGAACATCTACATCTCCACCATACGTATGATTTACGCCGCCTTTAAGACCTGGTGAAGTAATGAATAATGGTACGCGCTGCAGTTGAGCTTGTTCAAAATCATTGATGTTTTTACCCATTACTTTGCCCATTGCGCGCTTATGGTTTTCAGAAATACCGTAGTGGTCACCGTACATCACGACCATCGTATTGTCTGCTAAACCAGAGGCTTGCAAGTCCTCAAAGAATTGCTTGATTGATTCATCTAAATAACGAGCCGTTTGGAAGTATTGGTCAACTGACTTATCTCCCGTATTGTGAGGTTCAATCGTTTGGTCTTCCTTATCTAGCGGATAAGGGAAGTGGTTTGATAACGTAATGAACTTCGCACTAAATGGCTGCTTTAAGCCTTTTAGATACGGCATTGATTCTTTGAAGAATGGTTTATCTTTTAAACCATAGTTCAGCGTATCTTCTTCTGACATGTTGTAATAAGCTGAATCAAAGAATTTCTCTACACCCATTGATTTATACATTTCATCTCGGTTCCAGAATGATTTCCCATTCCCGTGGAACACAGACGTTGTATAACCTTGCTGATCTAAAATACCAGATAGCGACTGATATGTGTTATTTGCTTTTGTTGTAAATACAGAACCTTGAGGTAAGCCGAATAATGAGTTCTCCATCATGAATTCTGCATCTGACGTTTTACCTTGCCCTGTTTGATGGAAGAAGTTATCGAAATACAATGTGTTCTGATCTTTTAATAGTGAGTTCAAGAATGGCGTTACTTCTTCACCATTTAACTTATAACCAATCATAAATGACTGAAGTGACTCTAATGAAATATAGATAACGTTTTTGCCTTTTGCTTGCCCAAAATATTCTTTGTTCGGCTCAGCATATGTTGCTTTTGCATAGTTCTCTACCTCAGCCACATCACTGCTATCTGCTAGCGCGCGCTGTGCTGAAGATTTCGAGCTTTGGATGATATCATAAATCGTATAGTTATACGTTCCTAAATATTTTACTAAATAGTTGCGGTCAAATGTTCTCGTTAATAGTTGAGGACGATCCATTTCCGCTAGTGCGATATTGGCACTTAAGAATAAAATCCCTGATAAAAATACACCTGTCACAGTACGTCGACTAATTGTTGCTGGTAAGTCAACTTTTTTCCATAGTACCAAAACTAAAAGAATAAAGAAATCTGTAAAGTATAAAATATCAGTTGGGCTAATTAAAGCCATGGCACTGCCGCCTAATTGACCAAAATTGTTTGACTGAGTCAATACAGGAACAGTAATAAAATCATTAAAGAAGCGATAGTATACTACATTTGCGTACAAGATGAATGAAAGTAAAAAATTCATTCCAAGCAATGCTCGTACTTTTCCGCGCCCTTTAAATAGTAATGCGATGGCAAAAAAGAAAATTGCTGAACCAATTGGGTTTATGAAAAGTAAGAACTTTTGCATAAAATTATCTAGCCCTAAGTTAAATTCGATACGATAAACGGTATACGTTTTAATCCAAAACAACAAAACTGCAATTAGAAATAACGGCAGCTGTTTCGAAAAAATATTTTTACCGTTTGTCATGAGCTGTTTCATATTCCCACCTCTGTCTCTATTGAAATTTAAGCTCACTTTTATTTTTATAGTAATTGTAAAAATAAATCTCCCTTACAAAAAATGTAAGAGAGCTAATCTGTTCTTTCACATTTTAACTCTTTTAAAAAAATTGTCAACACCACCACGTATAATTTTCACCAAACGTGAGAAAATAACTACTTTCTTATTCCCAGCTCTATCGGCTTTTAAACACAAATGTATCCTGCGCTTTTTTCTTCTCGCTATTTAATACGGACAGCTTCTCTTTAGGTTTCAATATTTTATATTTATTTTTTATTTTGTCCAATATACATATAAATTTAACACTTGCCTTAGTTTCCCTTCTACTTTACAAGAGAATGCATAAAAGCACTTGTGAATATTTGTTATATCACTACCTCTTATTTTCTTTTCTTTCTACAGTAAACCACATATTTTGAGTCATTTCTTTCTTTAAATATGAAAAAAATGTGTCAGTTTGCATCGAAAATTTTTATTTTTTTACCTTTTTGTTTATAATATAAATTATAAATATTATTTGAAATTTCAGATCTTTTTAACGTCTGATCTAGAAAGTGCATTTTTTATATAAAATTGGAATGAGTACGGGCTATGCATGCTTGTATACCTAAAAGTTTAAACGTCTTACATTTTTATAAAGGAGAAAAAATGAAAGAATGTATTGTTTTCATTACAAATATTATTAATGTATTACACGACGGATTAATTTATATTTTTTATTTACTAGGATTTTCTCTTTCAGATAAAGAACTTCACTTCTGGATTATTGGTATTATTGGACTGCTCACGTTTTTAAGCGTTTATATGATTTTTAAATTATTGTCAAAATGGAAATTTAGTATTACAGCTATTTCTTTTATCTATACCCTCACCGTTATGCTTGTCTTAGTTTTTGCTATTGAAATTCAGCAAGGAATTACCACTCGAGGTAATATGGAATTTGATGATGCCATAGCAGGTTTATGGGGATTTTTAGTCTTTTTTAGTATTTATATCGCCTTTGCTTCTTTTTTTCTTTTATCCAAGAAATTATTGTCTTCGAATAAGGAGAAAAAAATAAAAACCGAGGCCCCTACTCGGAGCCAAAGGCACGTTAATTAATTTCATTTGAGTTTCAAAACGACTTGATGAATTCGTATTCGATTATACCGTTGAACCAAAATAAACGGTACGTTTGCAACCATCGCATAAATAACCATCCAAACACCTATAGACGGAGAGTTCCATATAAAAAAAAGAATAGAAGGAAGTATGCTAATCCAGTGAGTTAACTCTGCTCGATTTGTTTCAATTAAAAAAAGCTGTGCATATTCCTTCGTTCTACTCTCCCATTTCTTTTTGTAAAACCCTCGTTTAAATAGCTTTCCTGCATCAGGAAGCCACGTTTTCCATCGGTGTACCCCTAGTTTCTTATATATTCCAACTGTTTCCCAGCTTTGAATCTTAAACAGCACAAGGTTCTTTTTTAAATAAAAGGTAGAAATTTTTGTACATCTGTAGGCGATGAACATGTGAAGCACAAACCATGCCATGATATTAATTAAGAGCTGAGCACCTGTCATTTTATCACTTTCTTCTTTTTTCTTCTTCTATAGATATGCTGCGTTCTTTCCATTTAACTTGCTTTCTCACCGTTGTTTGGATGAAAGACCATACGAATAGACCCAGAAAGAACAGCACATGAATAGGAAATAAGCACAAAGAAAAAAAGGTAAACGAACCTATTTTTCTTAAGCTATTAAATAAGAGACCTACAAAGCAAGCATAACTGCTAATTGCCAAGCCTGCATGTTGATTCCATAGGGTAGGTAAAAAAAGGACATAATTAATCATGCTAGTAAGCCATAAACTTACTAGAAATAAATAAATGGCTTCCGTTTTCCCTGCACCTGAAGCAAAACTTTTGCTCCATCCTCTTATAAGGTTCTTCATACCATTTGGATACATGCGCATGGAAAGAGCTCCTTGTCCACTCATACATGTAATAAATTCACCTTGTTTGTTCATTTTCTCAACCAGCTCCATATTTTCAACCACTTCTTTTTTTATCCCTTCGTGGCCTCCGCTTTGAAAGTAGAAGACTGTGCTGCAAAGCAAGCACTGCCCGAAACCGACAGAAGGGCTTTTCCAATTTTTAAAGAGATGAAAAGCGCCAATCGATGCAAACGTAACATAGTGAAATAAAGCAGAAAACATTTCATAAGGCCTCTTAACAAGATGATAAGGATGAACCGACAACACACCCCCTTGCTGTTGATAATAGAAAAATATTTTTTCAATTCCGTCTTTCTCTACCGTAATATCAGCATCTAAAAACAAGAGCACTGAGCCTTTTGCTTCTCTTGCTCCATTCCAGCATGCCCATGACTTTCCTAGCCATCCAGCTGGAAGTGCCCCCGGGTGCATTACTTTTACGCCAAATGCTTTGGCTACGCTCTCAGTATTATCTGTCGAGTTGTCATCTACAACAATCACTTCAAAGACAGCATTCTGTAGTTGGAGTGACTGCAATAAGAAGGTAAGATTTCTTTCTTCATTTCTAGCGGGAATAATAATGGACAAACATGACATATCATTTTTTACTATTTTTACACGTTTAAATGTAGGGATAGTGATAACAAGCGTACCCGTCAAGACAAGAGCAACCAGTAAAAAAGACATCCCTTTCTCCTTTCCTTCACGTATGAAATTTAGCGAACTGGACAAAATAAAAAGTTGTAGACCTATTTTTATTTTTCGTGAAGTCATTTTATACACATTGTCGACAACTCGCTTTTGTTTTATAAGGAGGAAAAAAATCGAAAAAGAAAGTAATTGTTGTAGGCGCAGGTTTAGGTGGTCTGTCAGCTGCTATTCGTCTTTCAGCTGATGGATATGATGTAACAGTCGTTGAAAAAAGCGAGCGAATTGGCGGTAAGTTAAATATTCGCAGCGACAAAGGATTTTCTTTCGACACGGGTCCTTCTATTTTAACAATGCCGTGGGTGCTAGAGCAGCTGTTTGAAAGTGCAGGCCGCAATATCCACGACTACTTAACAATAGAACGAATTAAGCCTCAGTGGAGAACTTTTTTCCAAGATGGAACACAAATTGATTTGACCAGCGACCTTCCCAGCATGCTTCAGCAGCTTCAAGAGCTTGCTCCAGAAGACATTGAAGGTTTTTTTGACTATTTATCTTATGTAAATAAAATGTACGAATCGAACTTAAAAAGTTTTTATAAAAAAAGTTTATCTGGACTGCATGATTTACGAACGATGCACACGTTAAAAGAACTGCTTCAAATGGATCCAATGAGATCTATGGACGCTACTACACGCAAATATTTTTCAAATCAACATTTGCGTCAATTGTTTAATTTTTTAATTATATACATTAGTTCTTCTCCTTATCATGCACCGGCCGTATTAACACAGCTTGCTCACGTTCAGCTAGGATTGGGTATTTATTACGTAAAAGGCGGAATGTACAAAATTGCTGAAGCTATGGATAAGCTTCTTCAAGAACTTGACGTCACTGTGCATCTAAATACGCCAGTAAAAGAAATTACGACAAGCGGAGCAAAAGCAACTGGAATTACACTAGAAAACGGCGAAAGTCTATCAGCGGATATTGTGGTATCTAATTTAGAAGCAATTCCAACTTACCGATATTTATTAAAAAATCATGAGCAAGCAGCTAAGCAAACTCCGCAGTTTGCAAAATTTGAACCTACTGTTTCTGGCCTTGTTCTTTTATTAGGAGTTAACAAACAGTATAAGCAGCTTCAACATCATAATTTCTTCTTCTCAAAAAACCAGAAAGAAGAGTTTGATACAATCTTTAATAAAGGTAAAGTAGCAATGGATCCGACAATTTATATTGGCGTATCATCTAAACCAGACCCTACGCAAGCTCCTGAAGGAAAAGAGAACCTGTTCGTTCTTACTCATGTACCTCCTTTAAAAGAAGGAGACGACTGGGCTGCATTAAAAGACCGCTACCGTGATATCGTATTGAAAAAACTTGCGGCAATGGGATTAGAAGGATTACGTTCAAGCATTGAATTTGAATATACGTTTACCCCTACTGATATCCAGGAGCTTTACGGTGCTAATGGCGGGTCCATTTATGGCGTAGCAACTGACCGCAAGAAAAATGGAGGTTTTAAAATTCCGGCAAGAAGTCAGCTTCTCTCTAACCTTTATTTTGTAGGCGGCTCTACACATCCTGGAGGCGGTGTGCCAATGGTCACATTATCAGGTCAGCTTACAGCCGATGCTATTAATGAAGATTTTCATCTTCCGCGTATTCAAAAAGATATTGGATAATGAAAAAGTGCAGGAAATTCCTGCGCTTTTTTTAAAAGTTCATTTTTGACTGTCCACCGTCTACGTTTAACGTCGCACCTACTATCCATGAAGCTCTGGAAGATGCTAAAAAAACAACAGCGTTCGCCACTTCTTCCGGCTCCCCAAAGCGTCCCGCTGGTATTTCATTTTCAACAAACTGCTTAATCTTGTCCGGATTTTCCTCCATTCTCTTTTTCCAATTACCCGTCTCATGCAAAATGCTTCCCGGCGCAACTCCATTTACACGAATTCCTTTAGAAATCATTTCATCTGCAAAAGACTTCGTGAAGCTGATAAGTGCTGCTTTTGCATTATTGTACGTGACTTTTCCTCCACTTTCCCTTCCGAAAATAGACGTAACGTTAATGATTGCCGCATCTTTTGTCATATGCGCCGCTGCTAGTTTACTCAAATGTACGGCTGAAAAGTAGTTTAGCTCCATCGCTTCCTGAAAAAGAGATAAATCTGTTTCCATTGCCGTGCTTCCATTACTTCCTCCAGCGTTATTAATTAAAATATCAATGCTTCCGAAGTCGTTAATGAATTTCTCAATTAATGCAATTCTATCCGCTTCGTTTGTTAAGTCTGCTGTATATGTACGTACGTTTCCTAATTCTGATTGTGCATGCTGTAATGCTTCCTCTCCTCTTGCAGCGATTCCAACGTTTGCTCCTTCTTGAATAAACAAAGCAGCAATAGCTTTCCCAATTCCTTTTGATCCACCGGTAATGAGTACATTCTTACTTTGCAACTGTAAATCCACACATATCCCTCCACGTTAAATGATAACTACTATACTTTCTATCATAGCCCACTGCGTCTCAAAATTAAAATCATATACTAGTTTACCTTTTTCCTCCTTTCAAAGTGCTTTGGTTTATGGATACGTTCTTTGAATTTATTGACAGAACTCTTAGCAAAAACAAGCCGTGGCGTGATATAATGCTTTTTGGTGTAAATGTTTTCAAATTGGGGGTTTTTTAATGCAACAAACGTTTTCAACGTCTCAAAAAGTTAAACAATTCATTTTTATTTTATTTCCGATATTGGTCACCCAATTTGGAATGTTTTCAATGACTTTTTTTGATACGATGATGTCAGGAAGAGTTAGTGCGGATGACTTGGCAGGGGTAGCAATTGGTTCAAGCTTATGGGTGCCTGTTTTTACAGGACTAAGCGGGATTTTAATGTCTATTACGCCAATTGTTGCACAGCTTGTCGGAGCTAATCAAAAGAAAAAAGTTCCGTTCTCCGTCATTCAAGGACTTTACGTCTCCATTTTAATGGCCGCCGTTATTATTTTAATCGGCTTTTTTGTTGTTAGTCCTATTTTAAAAGGGATGAATTTAGAAGCAAACGTGATGCGCATTGCCAAACAGTATTTAATTGCTTTATCTTTTGGTATTATTCCGCTTTTTATTTATACGGTTTTACGGAACTTTATTGATGCTTTAGGGCAAACTCGTACGTCTATGCTTATCACCATTTTAGCACTTCCGATTAATGTAGCTTTAAACTATGTATTAATCTTCGGTAAGCTGGGCTTCCCTCACTTGGGTGGAGTAGGCTCTGGTTATGCAACGGCCGTTACATATTGGTGCATACTCATTGTATCCATTGTGATTATTCATAAAAAAGAACCTTTTTCTAGCTTCGATTTATTCAAAAGATTTCACCGTATATCTTTTTCTGCTTGGAAAGAAATATTAAAAATTGGTTTACCTATCGGTTTTTCCGTATTTTTTGAAACAAGTATTTTTTCAGCTGTCACGCTGTTTATGAGCTCGTATAATACCATTACAATCGCTTCTCACCAAGCAGCTATTAATTTTGCCTCATTTCTCTATATGATTCCGCTGAGTATTTCTATGGCTTTAACGATTGTTGTGGGATTTGAAGCGGGTGCTAAACGTCATCAAGATGCACGAAGCTATAGCAGGATCGGTGTAACTATCGCTGTTGGCATGGCTTTTGTTTGCGCAGGTCTTTTATTTACTCTTCGAGAATCTGTAGCTTCTTTGTATACAAAAGATGCAGATGTACTTGCATTAACTTCTCATTTTTTGATTTATGCAATTTTCTTTCAGCTTTCTGATGCTCTTCAAGCTCCTATTCAAGGCGCTTTGCGAGGATATAAGGATGTAAATGTTACCTTTTTAATGTCCTTGGTATCTTATTGGGTAATTGGTCTACCTTTAGGCATTATTTTAGCAAAATACACCGATTTGCAGGCGTTTGGCTATTGGATTGGACTAATTGCGGGGCTCGCTGCAGGAGCAACAGGACTTGCGTATCGTTTAATAAAAATACAAAAAAAGCAGTTGCTAGAGGAGAATAAATCTTCTCGAACGGCTTAATCAAAAAAAGAACGTTCTCAAAAGAACGTTCTTTTTTGATGTAAAGCTGGATTGATATTCTTCCTTATACTAAGGCTTAAAGCTTCTTATTTATTTAAGGTACGCTCTAACTCTTGTAAAAGCTGTTCCGCACCTTTTTTACTTAACACAACATTTCCATTCCCAAATGTTAAGTTTTCACGCGTAATTTCCCCAGTTACTAAGCAAGCACCATACGGGCTATACTTTTGTAAAATAATAATATCTTCATCAACATATATTTCTACTGGATCACCTGTGTTGATATTTAAGATACGGCGCAATTCAATAGGAATTACTACGCGACCCAATTCATCTACTTTTCGTACAATTCCTGTAGACTTCATAAAATCCATTCCTTTCATAGTAAACAAATAATATCTTCTCGATACAAATCTAGTCAAATTCGTCAGAGTTGCTAAAACCAAAATGCTTCAATGATGGTCTGATAACGGTTTATAAGTTCTTAAAATATGGCAAATAACGCATTAAATAGATTTATATACACTTTGTATCATATCAATTCGCACACTATTTATGAATAGTGCATAATCTTTAAAATCGAATCTATCCATATATGTTAAAAGTGTGTATTTTATCCATAATATAACTATATATCCATCTTTTACACTACTTTGTACCCATTTTATAACTTTTCTTCCGACATAAGACGACAAAATCAGCTATAGAAAAAACGTGCCTTTTCTAACTAAAGACACGTTCATTTGGACCCGAAGTTGTCACGGATAGCTTTTTGAATCATTGCTTCACACCGCTCCAGCTCTACTTTTAATTGTTTTTTATATAATTTAGCTTTCTCTTCTCCCTCATTTGTAAATGTATAATAAACCACTTCCTGAAGCTTCATTCCTTCTTTTTTACGCTTGACCTGTTTGAGGACACCGTCTTCAATCAAGTCATGAAGAGCTTTGTATACTTCAGAATGATTAGGTTTGAATCCAAAAGGTCGAAATTCATCTCTCAACACATCTAATAATCGAAGGCCATACAGACGCTCTTGTTCCGTCATCGTAATCATATATAATTTTAAGAAAGCACGTTGTTTTAATAGAAAACCACTGGATGTACGCTTTTCTCTCATCTCAACTTCCTCCTTCACATACTTGCTTTCATTCAGAATAATAGAAAGCTCTATACGTAATTATACTTTTTTTATTCTACATAATCCTTCTTTTTCACTCAAAATCTCTTTTTTTTCTCACATTTTTTCACTTATTTACGCGTTTTTCTCATTCTTTGTAAGCAGGCATTGAATTTTCTTTTTTTCATATATATAGAAGGAATTTACGTGAATATAAGGAGGGATTCCTTTGAGTAAAAAATATGAAGAAATTGATTGGGGTTCAATTCAGCATAAGGTAGAAGATATGCTTGGAAATCACTTTTGGAGCGATTTAAATCACATCTTGCCAAAGCGATTTCCAAACGTCGATTTATATGAAACCGATAAAGAAGGCATTATCGTCGTTGAAGTTCCTGGACTACAATCAACTAACGACATTCAAATCAAGCTGGACGCAAATATATTAACAGTTGAAGGGAACGTTCCTTATACTTATGAAGCATCTAAACAAAAGTTAAAGCTGAACGAACGCCATACAGGCGTATTTTCTCGCACGGTCAAACTTCCTTTTCACTACACAGACGAACCAGTTCGCGCTAAGTACAAAAATGGATTATTGGAAATTCGACTGAATAAGATAGAAAATGATCAAACGATTGCCATACAATTTGAAGATGATTAACTGCACGTAACAAAAACCCTTCTGTTAGCAGAAGGGTTTTTGTTAGAGCGCTGATCTTAACACCGTGTTTCCTTTTGGCGTCTTATTATTCGCATTCGGTTCTAAAGTAATCGCCATGACATCCCACTTTTCAGCCTGTTCTTTTTGGCTCATCGTATAGACCACTGTCCCGTTTCCATTTTTATCTGTTACAAAAGCACCTGCCGGATGGGGCTTATCACCTTTTATGAGCCACACCTGATAGACTTCATTCTCCTTTACGTTTTTCAAGTTGTTCGCTTGAATGACCACATTTAAATTTCCACCTTTTTTCGTAAGAGATGCTGTTGCTTCGCCAGAAACGTTCGGCTCTGCCTGCAGCTTCATTGTTTTTTCAGATGTAAGAGGTTCATTTTGAGGAGCAACCGAAACATTTGGTTCTTGTTTGCCTTTGTCTTCATCTTTCAACAGAAAGTAGCTGTTTCCTGCTACAGATAAAAGAAGTGCCGCAGCTAATCCAATAATGATAGATTTTGTATTTGATTTCTTAGACGTAGCATGTTATTTTTCATTTTTTAAAGCTATTGGTTCTACCTTTGTCTCCTCTTGATCTTCTTCGAATACATTCGCAAGTATTCGCTGTTTCATTTCTGGCGGAAGAGATTGTTCTGGTGTCAAATACGTTAGATCTCCAAGAACTTCCTCCAGTTCTCTTAGTTCTTCTTGACAGCTTTGACAGTTTTTCAAGTGCATTTCAAACTCTTTTTTCTCATGGGAAGTCAACTGATCATTATAGTAATCAATGAGTCCTTATTATATAATCGAATTATCTTTGAATTTGGATCACTTTCACATCTTTTAAACGTACCTTTATTTTTCAAAACTGACAAGTAATTATACTTTTTTTATGGAATAGGAGCGAAATCGTCCAATGAAACATCTGATTCTTTTTGATGGCATATGTAATTTATGTAATAACAGTGTTCAATTTATTATTAAACATGATGAACAAGCTTTGTTTTCTTTCGCTTCTCTTCAATCAGATTTCGGAAAGCAGCAGCTAGCCTCTCACGGCTTACTTCCTGAGCAATTAGACAGCATTGTATATATCCACGGAAAACAAAGATATGTAAAATCAACGGCTGCTTTAAAAATCGCCAAGCGCTTAGATGGACCTATTAAATTTTTATATGCACTCATTATCATTCCTGCGCCTATTCGAGATATAGTATACGACTGGATCGCTCGCAACCGATATAAGTGGTTTGGCAAACAACAGCACTGCATGCTCCCAACTTCTGATACGAAAAAGCGTTTTGTCGATGACTAAAAAAGCTTTGCACATAGAGAAAAAAACCAGTTCCGAAGAGGAATACTTTTATATTAAGAAAGTCTATTCATTAAAAAATCCGAACTGATTCAACATTCTAATGAAAGAATGCTGAATTATAGTTCGAATTTTTCTTTAGCTAACATATTGCTGTACCAGCTTTTTTAGCTTCCACCCATTGCTTTTTTATTCGTTGCTTCAATTGCCTGCTTAATTATTAAGGAAAAGTCTTGTTCTTTCATCACTTTTAACCCTTCGGCAGTAGCGCCGCCCGGAGTCGTTACTTGCTCTCTTAAAGACGCAGGGTCTTTGGTTTCATGCAACATTTGCACAGAGCCATACATCATTTGAATAACTAAATCTTTGGCTGTTTTTTTGTCCACACCGTAAGCAGTAGTTGCATCAATTAACGATTCTGCAAAATAATACAAAAACGCCGGTGCACTGCCAGTTACAGCCGTTAGCTCATGTACTTCTTTCTCTGAACACTCATGCGCTTCACCAATTCTTTTTAAAATCATTTGAAGCACTTCTTTATGCTCTTTTGTGGCAGAAGTTCCAAGTGTATACAGAGACATCGATTGTCCAATCATAGCAGCTGTATTTGGCATAATCCAAGCGGCAGGCGTATCCTGCGGAAGATGATTTTCTAAGTAACTCGGACCAATTCCTGCTGCTAACGTCACAACAAATTGTTGATCTAAATGAGTCGAAAGTTCTTTGAGAACGGAAGGGTGGGCCTCGGGAGGCATCGCTAAAATAATAACATCCGAATTGTCAACTTCTTGGCGCCAATTTTGCGTCGTTTGTACACCATATGTTTTTTCAACTCGCTGTAATCGCTCAATATCTCCGTTATTTGACATCACCACTGCCTCGATACTGTCAGCACTGCTCGTAACCAAACCAGCCGCTACAGCTTCAGCCATTCGTCCTGCTCCAATAAATAAAATTCGCTGTTTTTTCATCTGTTACTCCCAGTTATATGTCCAGAATTCTTCTCTTGTTAATAAACGTTCCATTTGCGGATAGTCAGATAAGCGGTCAAAGTCGATTGCGTTCATCATTCCTTCTGTTTGAGAACGATGCGCTTTTAACGCTTCAATTTTTTTATCTTTCATCGCTGTCACATCAAAAATAACATCTGGTTCTCCAATATGTTCAATGCGATCTTTTGAAAACGCATGACACCAAACAACCGGACGCTTTTCTTTTGGCATACGTTTTACCGCTTGAATCGTAGCTGCTCCCGTAGCATTATGATCAGGGTGTACCGCAAAGCCAGGGTAATGCGTTAAAATGTGAGTCGGTTTTACATCGTTAATAATTTCTTCAATTTTATCTGCAAAGACATCGATATCAAGAAATTCTAACGTTTTATCACGAAGCCCTAGCATACGCAAGTCTTGAATATCCAAAACGTTCGCTAAATCTAAAAGTTCTTTTTTTCGAATTTGAGGTAGAGTTTCACGGTTAGCAAACAGCGGTCTACCCATATTGCGTCCCATTTCACCTAGCGTAACACACGCATATGTAACGGGCGTTCCTTTTTGTCTAGCTTGCGTGATCATTCCTGCTGCTCCATATGCTTCATCGTCAGGATGCGGAAATACAATTAATAATCTTTCTTCCATGTTCTATTCTCCTCTCTTTTCTGTTATGAAAACGGCTGTTCACTTAATTGAAGGGCAACTGCTAAACGACCTTCAAAGTCATGCCCAGCTAGAAGAAGTCGGCCTTCTTCATCGATTTCCCAATCTGTTAATCCCTCTGCATAAATCCATCCTAAATCAATTTGAAGACCTACACGATAAGGACCTTCTCCAGTTATCTTTCCGCTTGAAATAGTGACTTTACCATTGCGAATAAAAGCCCCAACTGTCATTACTTTTTCATTTACGTGTGAAGCATATGCACCGTTTGTCGTTTCAAGGTGTACATATACGTTTTTATTTAAAAATGTTTGTATTTTTTTTTGGACTGTTTCTTTATGAATTGGTTGCACGCTTGTTACTCCTTTCTCATGTTCATAAATTGTATTGTACTAAAAATCATGAGCGAATCCTAATGTTTAGTTCTAGACTTTGAATTTCTTTATTCCATTGTTCAGAATCATACATAAATGTTAATTCTCCCCAAGTTAACATACTGATTTCTTGAATGTCTATAATAATCTCAGCGAGTTCACGACTAAGCATACCTAGTTCTTTTCCTTCTGCCAGCTTTTTCTTGTAACGATTAAAAGCTGGATCTAATTGTTCAATTTGTGCATAAATTTCATGGATAGAGCCATATTGTTGAATAAGAGGCAGTGCGGCTTTTTCTCCTACACCTGGAACGCCCGGAATATTATCAGATTTGTCACCGAGCAATGCTTTTACGTCCACCCATTGACGAGGATGAATATTATATTCTTCTTGAAAGTGCTTAAAGCCATAGACAAGATCGCCAACCTGCTTTTTAGCAATAATTTGCGAAATATGTTGATCTAGGAGCTGAAGCAAGTCTCGGTCGTTGCTATAGATGTACCCTGGACTTTGCTTTTCCTTACTCCACTTGCTTGCAAGTGCTCCAATTAAATCATCTGCTTCATAAGAAGACAATGACATTTGATAAATGCCTACTGTGTCAAAAAATTGCTTTAAGGTTTCGTACTGCTGAATCAGCGGCTGAGGCAGCTCTGCTCTTGTTTGCTTATATAGTGCATATGTATCTTTACGTTTTGTATCCTCGCGCTTAACATCCCAAGCGACGAAAATATGACTTGGCTCATATTGGTGAATCAATGCATGCATTTTTTGAATCGTTACTCTCAGGGCATTCGTAAATTGGCCCTTACTGTTTCTTGTCAACGCTGCTTCATCTCTGCCATAAGAAGTAGCAAAATAACAGCGGCTTAATAAATTAAATCCATCAATTACTAATAGTGTTTCGTTCACATAGTCACGTCCTTTGAAAACTTTGCTCCTTTAGCTTTTAGAGCAAACATACTATAGCACTTGTTCTTTGCACGCGTCAATGAAGTGCACAGAGCTCAAACCCCCCCATTTTTTTCTCTCAATGTAAATGTGGTATAAAGATGTTAAATTGTTGTTATGATTTATTCGTTTGACTTTTAGAACTTTTGACTATCCTATAAAATGAGGATGAAAGATCAATCCTACAAATGAAGGTGAAAAAAGTGAATAAAAACACGATGATTAAAACATTAAAAGTTATATCTGTTTTGTCGCTGCTCGCTTTGTTATTTATCATTGCTTATGATCGTTCCATGTCTACATTCATGATTATTTTGTTCAGTTCGCTCATTTTCTTTGTATTTGTACTTAGCGACTTTTTTTTTGATCGCAAGCCGTGGGGATTAAAAGGCCTTCAATTATATATATCACTGATGTTATTCATCATTGCCATTTTTGAAATGCATCAAGTTGTAAGTTCACTTTGCGTTATTTCCATTATGGCCTTGCCAAAAGTTATTGACGAATTAGCTTAAGTGTGAATGATAAATGATAAAATCCATGATCATTGTGATCATGGATTTTATTACGTTTTGAGTAATTTTTCAGAGATGCGAAGAGCTTCTTCTATGCCAAATTTACGCACTAAACTGATGGCTTCCTTTATTTCTCGCTTTTTCAAATCATGAGTTGGATTTAAATTTAACAACACTTGAATAACAACTAAATCCCGCATCGTAAACATCATATTCTTTTTCATGTCTCGCTGAAATGTATACTGCTCTTTTAAGAGCCTGTCACTTATTGCTAACACTTTCGACTCCGGAAGATGTAGCTGCGCTCCTGCTTCTTGACAAGACCACAATTTTTTCACTCGATCTTCAGCATTCATATTTGCGACTCGTGCATATGTAATATCGCTGTTTTCTTGGCGAATCTCTATATCTTTTAACGTTGGCTTTAGCACCGTTTTTCGCTTGGAGACTTTTTTCTTATCAACTCCTGTATCCCTGAGGACTCTGCCGTGAACGGTGTAAATGTCGTATTCATTTTCTCTTTTTACATCCTGTTTATTATATTTTGGAAAATAACCATTTACAAGCATCGTTCTCAGCATATCTAATTCTTTTTTTAATCCATGAACTTCAATATATCCAACAGTATGAATTTCTTTGTGGAATTTTTTTGTGTTGCTAACGCCTTTTCCTGCAACGTGAGCTCTTACTCTTTCTGATAGAGAGCCCGTCGTTGTTCCGATATACAAAAGCCTTCCGGGTTCATCAAAGAAAAAATAAATGCCAGGAGCTGCAGGCAATTGTCCCATTTCTGCTGTACTTAGCAGCTTTTGCAGTACCTGCATGACTGCTAAATCAATTTTTGTTGTCATTATTTTTGATAACCTTTTAACATTTCTTCATACACTTTTAGATGCGTATACACAGTTTGAAGAAGCGGTACGTGTATAGCCGATTTTTCAGCTAACTTCAGCAAATATCCTTGAAGGTGGTCTCCTTCAATTTGAGAACTTTTTTCCATATCACGCTGCATCGATGACTTCATGTCATACGTCATTTTGTCCATCGTATTCATATGCTGTTCAATAATCCCTTCAGCTAATGGTGCATCGTATGCCATCATAATATTTTCAACTTCTTTAAAAAGCTCCTGTACAAATTGACGCCCGCCTTTTGCTGCTAACACTGGGCCAACAGGTGCGCGCATAAGAGTGGTCATGCCTGACATAACCGTAATAAATAAATACTTATGCCACATATCCTGTTCAATATATGAACTTTTTACAAACGAAGCTTTTGTACCACTGAACGCTTGCTCAATCAGTTGTAATTTTTCTGTTTCCTTCTGCTTAAATTCACCAAATACAAGTCTGTGAGTAGGACTCGTCTGGACGACATCACCATCTTTGTTTAAAGTTGTTTCAATAAAGCACAGTCCCCCAATGACTTTTTCTTCCCCAAAAGCTTCTTGCAAAGGAACGACGTGAGCCATACCGTTTAACAAAGGTACTATAACTGTCTGAGTCCCTACAAAAGGGCGCACATCCTCAATTGCTTGTTTAAGATGATAAGCCTTAGTTGTGAACAAAATAACATCATAAGGCTCTTTCACCTCAGATTTTGTAATAGCTTGTACAGGTGAAGTGAAGTCACCGTGTACGCTCTTGATAACAAGTCCATTTTGTTCCAGCTCTTTTTTTCTGCGTTCTCTGACAAGAAAAGTAACATCTTCTCCTTTTTCCACAAGCCTGCCTCCAAAATAACCTCCAACGCCGCCTGCCCCCAAAACTAATATTCGCATAACTTTTGCTCCCCTTTTCTTTTTCTTTTATTGTAGCACAGCTAGTTTGAAATTTTATAATATTCTTATTTCATTGTATTTTGAGTTTTTTACAAAAGATAGCCATAGCGCTTTTAAAGTTGTTATAATGAATAAAAAAAGCATGAGAACTTACGCTCAGACATTTGTCCCCTCTTGGATATACTATTTACCAATCCATAATCGGAAAAGTTTCGATTTAAACAATGTTATTTACATAGGAGAGACTGAAATGAAAACAGAAATCTACATTTTATCTGGATTTTTAGGCAGTGGGAAAACAACTTTACTTAAACAGCTGCTTCAGCAAGAAAAAGATCGTAATCGCAATATTGCTGTTGTGATGAATGAGCTTGGCCAAGTTTCGATTGACTCAAATGAAGTAGAAGAAGACACGCCGTTAAAAGAATTGCTAAACGGCTGCGTGTGCTGTACTATTCAAGGTCAATTTGAAACTCAGCTTCATTCACTTCTACAGGAGAACACATTGGATGCTATCTATATAGAAACAACCGGAGTTGCACATCCGATTGAAGTGTTGGATGCCTGTATGTCTCCTCTTTTTGCGCATCAAGTCACAATTAAAAGTATTGTCACCACACTCGATGCAACAAGGTGGAAAGAACGTGGTTCCTTAAGCATTCAACTTCAAAAACTTCTTCAAGAACAAGTAAAGCATGCAGATGTAATTTTATTAAACAAAACGGACATGCTGTCTGAGTCGGAAAAGTCTTCCCTGCTTTTTGAGATTCAATCAATTAACGCTAGTGCAATGACATTATTAACGACATTTTCCCGTGTGAAGCTTGATGTGATTCAAAAAGCTCAGCTGTCTCAAAAACAGCAGCATCATAAGGCTCATGTTGAAGATCATCTTCATTTGAAAACATTTGTATATGAGTTTACAAAAAAAGTGGATCTTGAATTATTTGAAAATTGGCTGCGTCAAATGCCAGATACCATTTATCGCATTAAAGGCTATATGCGCTTTACTCATTCGAATGATACGTATTCGTTTCAATATTCATACGGCATGCCTCTATATATGAAAGAAATGATGAAGCTACCCACCACTCTTGTCTTTATAGGGGAAAACCTCGATCACGTCAAGATGAAACTAGAATTATTCAATCTTGAACAGCAATCCAATTAAAAATCCCGCTCTAGGCGGGATTTTTTATTACTTATAAACAGGCATTTTGTACTCTGCGCAAAATTTCATACGCACGATTTCCGGCTAATTCTGTCAATTCTTCAAATTTCTCATCTCTTTTCAAATCGAGTTCAATAATTTCTTTTGCCAGCTCAATAATCTCTTCTTTTTTCAATTGTTGCACCGCCATGTAAAACGCCCTTCCCTTTTAGAATTTATGTATATTCTCACATTTATTTTCTATTCATCATTTTGAAAGCAAGTGATTAACCACAAGGCTTTATCCTGTATGGTTAACCACTTGGGATCGAGTTAATCACTAGTTTATAGGACTCTTTTCCCTATTTCATTATTTATGTCACTTTTTCTCACATAGTAATTCAAAAATATAACATATATATGTTAGAATGTATTACATGTTATAAATTTTTGTATTTTTTTCCTTTATAATAATAACATACTACTACGTACTCAGGGGTGAGGGAAATTGTCTACGAATGAAGCTTCATATCGAGATAAAAAAGTCATGTCTATTGGGATTGTAAAAGAATTAACCGGTTTATCAGAAAGGCAAATTCGCTACTATGAGAAAAGAAGCCTTCTCTTTCCAGATCGAACCAATACGGGTATCCGAAAATATTCGTTTTCAGATGTCGAACGATTAATGGACATTGCTGATCGCATAGAAGAAGGAGTCCAAACAAGTGAAATACGAACAGAACTGGCTAAAAAAGACGAAGCAAGGAAAATGAAAGAAGTAAAAAATCAAATGCTTCAAGGTCAGTTGAACGCTCATTTCAAGCGAAAGTTATAAAGTATACATACGGTGACTTTTCCGTCTCCGTTTTTATTTCTTTACTGCAGACAAAAAAGCGCATATCTAAAGATATCCGCTTTTTTGTCTGTTAAGCCGAACGCCCTTTAAAGAATTTGGGCTGATGGGAACTCATGAATTTAGTTTTAGATAAAATGAACATAACCGAGCCGCCCCAAATGAACAAAAAGGCAATCATCTCCACGCTAGAAAACGGTTCGTGATACACAAACACCCCTAATAAAAGCGTCATGGTAGGAGCAATATACTGTAAAAAACCGACCATCGATAGTGGAATAAGCGGGGCCCCTTTAGCGAAATACAATAGTGGCATAGCTGTAGCAACGCCGCCTCCAATTAAAAGAGCGCTCAAATCAAGCGACTGAAGCGAAAAACTTGAAGATCCTTTGACTAAAAGAAAAATAAAATAAATAACTGCAATAGGTGCGACCATCATCGTTTCAATCGTTAACCCTACTTTTGCTTCTAATTGAATGGTCTTTTTTACAAGACCGTACAAACCAAAGCTAAACGCTAAGCTTAATGATACCCACGGAATGTGCCCGTATGTAACTGTCATAACGATAACACCTATAGCAGCCAATCCAACAGACGCACCTTGCCAAAAATTAAGCTTTTCTTTTAAAACAACTATACCAAGCAAAATACTAACGAGCGGATTGATATAGTAACCTAGACTTGTTTCAATAATATGATTATGGTTAACCGCCCAAATGTAAACAAACCAGTTAATGCTGATCAGCACGGAAGCCACAAATAAAATGACTGCTTGTTTCGTATTACGAAATAATAAACCGAGCGTCTTCTTTAAAGAACTCATTTGCTTTGTCAAAAACAAAAGTAAAAGCATAAAAACAAATGACCATATAACACGATGAGCAAGTATTTCGTTCGCATTCACCTCACCAAGAAGCTTCCAGTAAAGCGGAAAAAGCCCCCACATGACGTAAGCGCTGGCTGTATAAACAATACCTGCTCGTTTAGAATCTTGATTCATTTCTCAACCTCTTTTCTTTATCTCTCTGTCTCTTATCATTATAGATGCATTTACCACTTTTTTATAGCTTTATTTTACCTCTCGAAATAGCTCATAAAAAAACGATCGTTTTTAGCTCGATCGTTTTTTTATACGTTATTTTTTAGACTGTTTAAATACTTTGGCACTGCGAATATACTCTACATCTTGTACATTTTCTCTCGCGTTAGCGATTCGAGCCGCAGCAAAGAAATAATCGGATAAGCGATTTAAATACTGCAGCACCGCCATATTAATTTTATGCTCACGCTGCACGCCAACAACAAGCCTTTCTGCGCGGCGCGTAATCGTCCGGCAGATATGAAGCGTTGTCGCTGCAGGTGTGCCTCCAGGTAAAATAAAACGCTCAATGGCCGGCGCTTCTGACATATAGACATCAATGCGCTTTTCAAGTACTGCTATCATGTCATCTGTTACTTTGTACGGATGATCATCTTTTGCGAATGCTAAATCACTTCCACAGTCAAAAAGCTCATGTTGAATCGTAACTAGCTCTTCTTTTACGTCTTTTAATGTTGTTTCATCCAATTGATAAATGGCTTGACCTACAAAGCCATTTAGCTCATCGATTGTACCGTATGCTTCCACTCGAATATCATCTTTATTTACTCTTCCTCCAATTAAGCTTGTCTGCCCTTTGTCCCCTGTTTTTGTGTAAATGTTCATTGTATTTCCTCCTTCATTCGATTGGCAATTCCGTACCAAATGTGATCTACTTTCTGGGCATGTGCCACTAAACTCTGATACGCATATCCGCATTCATCTCTCCACTGCCGCTCTATTGGATCTAAAGGAACAATCCCTTTGCCGACTTCAGTTCCAATCACTACTAACTGTTCCCATACACCGCTGTCTCTCCACTTCTGTATTAACTTTTTAACAACAAGGTGTGGAGCTTCCAGCTCGCTATGTATTAATTCCTTAACATAGTGCTCAAATCCTTCTAACACAATGTAACTTTCTTCGAACTCAAACGCTGGTAAAACAGGAGCTTCATACAAACAATGCCATTTTACCGACTCACTGGCATAATGCTGCTTCACCCATTTTCTTTTGCCGGTAAATGCACCGCCGAATACGAAATGCATGTTCTTCTCTCCTTTGCCTGTTTGTATGTACACGTTACTGAAAAGCCTTCTCCATAGGAAAAAGAAACATCCCAAAGCGACGCTGTCTGTTTAAAATGGGACGCAATTAAACGTAAAGGTCCGCCGTGTGAAACAATAGCAATGTGACTCAATTGCCGACTTGCCGCCAAATCGATTGCTTCTTCCCACGCTTCCCAAACTCGGTTTGAAAAGCCTGAGAAGCTTTCACCATTCGGAGGCGTATGTTCTGTCCAGTGATCAATCCAATTTCTATACGCCCGTATGTTTTTTAAATCTTCATATGTCTTCTCTTCCCAATCTCCAAAATGCAGCTCACGCCAACTTTTACTTTTAACCACTTGAGATTTCGGAAAAACAATCGAACTTGTTTCTAGCGCTCTTTTTAAGTCACTGGAAATAACCAGCTGAGGTTCTAGAGAAAGCTCTTTTAATTTATTTTTTCCTTCTATACTTAAAGACGGATCACTCCACCCTATATATTTTTTTTGTTGATTTTCAAGCGTCATGCCGTGACGAATACATGTGATAACCAAAGAATTATCCATAGAAACGTTTCTCCTCCTTCAATGCTTGCCCCTATAACATCTCCTGTTACGCCACCAAACTGCGAACGATAAAATCGTATCCACAGCCATAAAAAACAGACAAAGAAAAGGATAATGAATTTATTGTCTATAAAAACAACGAAAATAGCAACTAAGAATAGGCTCATGATCATAAATGCATAAATAGACCGTTTGGTGACTCCTTTTTGAAAATAAGCAGCAAGACCCGTATCTTTAGCCGGCTTATCCCTCATCAATAAGAAAGCTGCTCCGATTCTTGGAAGTGTAAAGACGGTTACACATTCCCAAATCGACAAAGAAGAAAGAGACGCTAACTCATAGATCGCACTAAAACGCAGCAGAAGCAGAACAATAAGAGAAAGAATAGCAAAAGACCCAACGTGCGGATCACTTAAAATCTGCAGTTTTTTTTCCTTTGACTGATGAGAAAAATATGCATCACTTACATCCATCCATCCGTCTAAATGAAGGCCACCCGTTAAGACAAGCGACAAAAGCAAAACTAAAATACTGCTAACGATAGCAGTGATAGGTGAATAGTGAAGCAGCTGTAAAAAGCTATAAAACAACAAACCTAGTAACATGCCAATCCAAGGCAGCACAAAAAGTGAGCGTGCCGTTCTTTTTTCAGTCCATTGAACGGTTTTAGCCAGTGGTAAGATCGTAAAAAACTGGAGAGAGATTCGTAGTATGGCTATCCATTCTTTCATTTGCTTACACATTCCTTTCCTTTTTTAAAACGATAAAGTCCCGCTTCTACACAAATAGCCACATCTGCTTTTTCTACAATATACTGATGTAATTTCCCTAACATATGCATATAGCTACATGTCGGCTCCTCTAACACGCCCGCTTCAAACAGTTCATTGGATACTAGCACGACCGTCTGAGACTGCGCAAACAGCTTATTGAGCGCTTTTATCATATGACAAAGAACATGCTGTTTGCCTTCTTTTGTTTGCCATCTTTTTTCTGTTAAAAAAAGCTCATTGGCAAGCCAGTTCGTGACACAATCTAAAAGTATAACATCATCACTTTGAAGGTTTGGCAGAATTTGTTGTAAATCTACAGACTGCTCTATCGTTACCCAAGGCGTGTTCGCTGCTTGGCGTTCTGTTTGATGAAGCTGGATGCGTTTTTGCATTTCATTATCTGTTTGCCGACTTGTGGCAATATAAACAGCGCGCTTTGTACAAAAGGTTTGAACCATGTTCTCCGCTGCACGTGATTTGCCGCTTCGAACGCCTCCGCTAATAAAGATGATCATATTTCATCGAGTCCTTGTTTGATTACTTTAAGTAAATAGTCATTTTCTTCTTTTGTTTTTACAGCCAAACGGATATAGCGTCCATTTAAAAAGGGAAAGTTTTCAGTATGGCGAGCTACCACGCCATGACTTGCTAAATAGCCAAGCCATTCACGCGTTTTAATAGAAGACGGAACGCTGCAAAGATAATAGTTTGTTTGAGAAGGAGAGACCAAAAGCCCCCATTCCTCTAGTTGACTCAAAATCCGTTCCCGTTCTTGTTTAATATAATGTACGGTGTTTTTTACAAAGTCTTTTTCATCTACACATATCATCCCTACTTGCTGCGACAATCCATTTACACTCCAAGGAGGCTGCTTTTTAGACATCTTGCTAATGATTCTTTCATTTGCCAAAATATAGCCAAGGCGAAGCCCGGCAATATTAAACATCTTTGTCATGGAACGCACAATAATGATATGCTCATAATCCAGAATAAGAGAATCAAACGAAGGCTGATGTTCGACAAAATCAATAAATGCCTCATCAATCATTAAGTATGTACCATGATGAACAGCAGCTTTTACTACTTTCATCCATTCTTCATGACTATACATAACGCCCGTCGGATTATTTGGGTGACAAATCCACAGTACTTTTATGTCCGGGAGAATACTCATAATCAACTCTATATCCCAGCTCCAGCCATTTTCTTCAGCTAAAGGAATGTATGTCACTTCACATCCATAAGCTTTACTTGCTTGTTCGTATTCGACGAAAGTCGGCTGTACAATCCCTGCTTTCTCTTCTGAAAATAAAGAAGCAATAAGAAAAAATGCTTCAGCGGCGCCATTTGTTGGCAGCACTTGAGCAGCGGAAACACGATGAGCAGCTGCAAGTTTATTTTTTAAGTCTGTTACTTGAGGATCAGGATAACTAAACGCAGCATCCTTGAATTCGTTCCACTTTTCGTGAAGCACAGCTGGAGCCCCTAAAGGATTTGTGTTCACACTAAAATCTTTTATATGCGACAAATTCTTGGCCCCTATTGCTTTTAAAAAGACATTGGGGTTAGCTCCATGTGTAGGTAATAGCACTAATAACTCCTCCTAACAAAAGATATAATAACCAAGTAGCATAGACCGTCCTCTTCATAATGAAAACAGCTTGTTCAATATGACCGGCTTGCAGAGGAATGAGTGGTTCGCCCATCTTTGCACGATTAGATTCTATGCCTTTATATGTATTAAGCCCGCCGAGTTGAACACCTAAAAGAGCAGCCACTGCGCTTTCCCCGTATCCGCTATTTGGACTTGGATGCTTCTTAGCATCACGCTTAATCAAACTCATTACATGCCAAAGAGAATACTTGCTTTTTGCTACATTAACAGCGGTCATCACCACTGCAGTTAACCGACTTGGAATATAGTTTAATACGTCATCGGTTTTTGCACTAAAGTAGCCAAACAGAAAGTAGCGGTCATTTTTGTACCCAACCATTGAATCACATGTGTTAATAGCTCGGTAAAAAAAGGCTAGGGCTCCTCCTCCTATAAATGCATAAAAAAGCGGAGCTGTAATACCATCACTTGTATTTTCAGCGACAGTCTCTACCGTCGCTCTGGCAATTTCTCCTTCTGACAAACGATCTGTATCTCGTCCCACAATCATGCTTACTTCATATCTAGCTTTCTCCATATCTCCTAGCTGAAGCGGCTTTTGTACCTTATAAGCAGCTTCACTTAAGGAACGAGTAGATATGGTAGTCGCAATCATTACGCCCTCTACTAAAACACCTGCTATAAAATGAACTCCGTACAAAATATGAAGGAATAAGAAAGGAATAACTCCTGCGAGCACAACCATACTTATAACAAGAAGCAATCCCTTGAATCGTTTTCCTGTACCTTTATTTAACCTGGAATCCATCCAATAAATCCACTTGCCAAACCAACGCACGGGATGCGGCCAATTTTCCGGGTCGCCTATGATTCGGTCAATTAGTAAAGCAATCGTCATGGCCGTCATGTGTGCAATCATCACTTGTGTAATACTCATTTCTTCACCTCTTTTCCTTAAGTCCCTGCTCTAAGCTTATTTTCACCAGCTTGGCTACCGCTTGACCTAAAGCGGTCATAGAGCCTGCATATTCATATAACGGTCCCTGCTGAGACGCTGCAACTGAGATACTGTCCGTAGATGTTCCCGTAGCAATCGTCTTTGTAGCTGGATCTATGACACCCAGCTGTGACAGCATTTTTGTTTTGGCTTCTGTAGCCGCAATAAAAAGCTGTAAAAATGCAGCATCTGTAAGCTTTCCTTCAATAAAAAAAAACATATTAATTGTACCAGGAGAGGAATAGAATGGGACAGCTTCATCAGCTGTAATGTCCACTGCGTTTCCTACTCCCGCCGTTATCACTGAGGCTACTCTTACTCCGTAGCCCTCATAACAGTAAATCGCTCTTTCCTTTAACCAAACGGCTGTCATCAAACCTACGATTTGATCATGACGCACATTTTCTTTCATCAAATATTGCTCATACTCCAAAGAAGGAGTATCTGAATAATAGTTCTTGTGAACAAATCGATTGTAAAAGGTGTCCGTTTCCGTAATACCTGTTCCTAAAACGCCTGAGCTGTATGTTTTATAAGAAGTCTCGGTTTTCATGATTAAAAGCTCAGGCCGTTCTTCAATTTTAAGATGTGAAAAGGGACCAATCCCCTTTTCAATTCGAACTGGAATATGGTCCCTCTTCTTATTTATTGTACACCTCAGGGTATACCGCTTTTGCTAAGTCCTCTAAGCCATCTACAATACGAGGTCCTAAGCGATTGATTTTGTTTTGATCAATCTTCTCAATGTTACCCTCTTTTACAGCAGTCATGCTGCTCCAAGCGGGACGCTTCATAATCTCATTTTTATCTGCATCATACGTTGCTATAATAACGTCAGGGTTTAACTTAACAACCTGCTCTTCAGAAAACTTAACCCAACCGTCTTCACTAGCCGCTACGTTATCAGCACCGATCATAGTAAGCATTTCGTTCATGAACGTACCTTTTCCTGTTGTATAAATCTCAGGAGCTCCTGATACTTCTATCCATACTTTTTTACGATCTTCTTTTGAAATCGTTTTTGCTTTTTTCTCAATTGAAGCTACTTTTTCTTTCATGTCTTTAATTGTTTGGTTAGCTTCTTTTGTTTTACCCGTTAATTTACCGATTTGCGTAATAGAATCATAAACCGTATCAAACGTCGTTGAATCTTTTACAACAAATACCGGAATACCCGCGCTTTCAATTTGTTTAAATACTTCATCTGAAACGCCCATACTTGAAGCGTGTGCCAGCACTAAATCAGGATTTAAAGCAATAACTTTTTCTGCATTAACGTTCATATCTCCCACCTGCGCTTTTTTCTTTACGCTTTTAGGATAATCATCGTTGCTTGTTACACCGACTAATTCTTTTTCAAGGCCAAGGGCATATACAATCTCCGTATTACTTGGCATTAATGAAACGATTTTCTTAGGCTGTTTTTTCAACGTAATTTCTTTATCACGCGCGTCTTTTACCTTTACTGGAAACGCAGCTTGTGACGTTTGTGCTGTATCTTGCTTCGTTTTTTTATCACTGCTGCTTTGGTTGCCTGAACCGCATGCTGCAAGTACGATGACTAACAGTGCAATAATGGAATACGAAAGCCATTTTTTCATCTAAATACTCCCCCTATATATTGTTCATTGTGAATACGAAACCTCTATGTTAAAGGAAAAGCAAATGACCATGCAAAAAGCAGCGCTATCCCGTTTTTTCCGCTTTGACTATGTATACTGCTCGTCGGCAGCTTCAAAATAAAAAAGCTTTACTTTCAATTGAAAGCAAAGCAGGTAACGTCAAGGTAAGCAGGAAAAGAATCCATTCACTATACTTGATATGTATGTTCATTACCCTGCTTCACCCTTCCTCGAAGGTTTCACAGCTAACAATAAGGCAGGTCTCCTGACTTACGCACAAAGCGCTTACAGTGGCGGGACCGCGCTGGTTTTTCACCAGACTTCCCTTTTCACTCAATCTTTAAATTGAGACCTTATTGCTTTACGATTATTCACTTGTCCTAGTATACCCCACTCATCGAAAAATGGAAATAGCAATTCTCACAAAAAAAGCTGCGAGAATGCTCTCGCAGCTTAGGGAATTAAAGAGTTGCTAAAAATTCACGGACCGCTTCAGGCGTTTTAGCATTTGCACTGTGCAGGTGCGCAATTTTTTCACCGTTTTTATATACAAGAAGAGAAGGAATACCCATTACATTGTTTTCAGCAGAAAGTTCTTCAAACTCATCCTTGTCAATTTTAAACCATGCTTTATCTGTATTTTCGTCAACGATTTCACCAATGAACATATCCAAACGTTTGCAATCAGGACACCACGTTGTCGTAAAAATCCCAACGCTTAGTGTTTCATTCTTAATTTGTTCGCGAAATTGTTTTTCTTCCGTAAATTGTTTCATTGTGTTACCTCCAGCATTTATTCTTTCCTTCTCACTATTCTATGGTAAGAAGTCTGACTTCATTATAAACGATTTTTTTATCGTTGTGCTAATGTTTCAGCTTATTTAGACCATAACGGTTTTAGACGTAAAAAAATGCTAGCTTAAAAAAGCTAACATTTCGAAATCGTAGAATGTTGTGTCTATTATCAGCTAAACCATTTAGGCGGCATGTTTCGGTTCCAATAAATTTTCCCTAAATCATAATGCTTTTGAAAATTATCTGCAGCCGCATGATAGTGAAAATTAAACCAGTATCCATCTTTTGGAGGGTTTTCACGCCGCACATGAAACCGTATTAAGTCCTGACCGGTTTCCCGGTCATATACATGGAAAATCTTTTCACCATAGCCAGCAGCGGGGTGCTCGCTTATCTCGAGATTCTGAATTGACTGTTCACGTTCAGTGCCAATGCCGGTCAGCACTTCTTCAATTTTAGGTAACACTGCTTGACGAAATTCATCTTCAATGACAGGCCCAATTTTCGTTCCGAATTTTTCCACTGACTGTTTTTCGGCTGATTCCATTGCATACGTAACAAATGATGAAACGTCTTCATATTTTGGTTCTTCATATGGCAAATGAATATCTTCTATAACAGCTGTGACAGGAGTTGTTTCTCTTACATACCCTGCTTTATGTTGCTTGTCCGCTTTTGCATCATCAACGTATAAATATTCTGGTGGAGTGACAAGCCCAAATGTAAATACTGTAATAAATACAACTAGCATTCTTTTTATCCATCTAGGCATTCGTATCTTTCCTTTCTCATCTTTTCCCATATGGTCTTTTCATATCGTAAAATTCGTTATCATAACTCACTAGGTATTGTAACATACTTATTAATTTTTTACCTATATTTGCTTATTCATTTATGCTGTCTACGGGCATTCGACGACTTTTTAGTTAGCACCTTCCTTCTTTTGTTTGAGGTTGTCACACCGAGCGGAAACCTATACAAGATATTCCTGTTTTGCTGGATGCTTAAACACAAAAGTATTTTTATGTTCAAAAATATATCATACTTTTATGAACTTTAGATGAAATTCACAAAAAAAACTTCCAAAACTTTTTAATTCCTAAAAGGTTTTGGAAGTCTTTTCAATGATCGTGCTTCATTTTACTTTTTTGTTTATTTTTGTATGTCAATTGTACCGTAATGAAATTTTGATGTTTTTCGTTTTTGCACAGTAAATCCATGCTCTTCAAAACGACTGCTTTTCCAATGATCTTTTAACACGATCTTTTGTTTGGCCACTCTTTTTGCTTCTTGTATAGCCATTGGCGTCAACGTGGTATACAATGCGATCGCTTTAATACCATTAATTCCATTCGATTCATCAATTTGCTCTTGAAACATGGGATCAAAATAGACAACATCAAAAGAATTATCTTCACAGCATGCCAAAAACGATTCAAAATTTTGATGAACCACGTTTATACGCTTCATTGCATCGTTCAACTCTTTTACGTCACTTTTCCAATTTAAAAGTCCTTGTTTGACTAAATAAGCTACATAGCGGTTGCCTTCTAGTCCGACAACTTTTCCGCTTTTCCCTACCGCTGCGCTCGCCATCATGCTATCCGATGCAAGACCAAGTGTACAGTCAAGCACGCTCATTCCTTTTTCCAAACTAGCTGCTTCAATAAACGGATCACGTTCTCCACGCAGCCATCTCTTCACTCTAAACATAGCGGAATTTGGATGAAAAAAAATAGGTTCCTCTTCGTTTTGGACATGCAATTCTACTCTATTCTTACCGACAACCAGCACGTCTGCAGCTTGAAGATTCTGAAGATCTGCAACGGATTTTTTCTCTCTTGTTACAAAAGGTATACTTAAATCGGCGGCTATCTGTTTGGCTTTTACAATCATGTGTTCATTTGTTCGACCAGCAGTCGTAACAATCACTTTCATAACTCCCCCTACACTGTTTGGCTATTTACATAGAGAAAAAGGATGCCGCTAGACATCCTTTTTCTTATAAAGTATATGCGATTTTTCTCTAAAAATCTACATGCTAGATGTGACAAAAGCAGGACATTTTATGAACAGTGCTGCTTAAAGCCATTTAAAATGTTTTCAAAAATAACTTCTAACGGCTGACCTTCAATTTCATGTCGAGGAATAAAATGAACTACTTCTTTTCCTTTTAAAAGCGCCATAGACGGTGATGAAGGCTCAATGTCCCCAAAATATTCACGCATTTTAGCTGTTGCTTCCTTATCTTGACCGGCAAAAACTGTTACTACTTGATTTGGTTTTTGCTCAGACTGTAAGTATGCTTGTGTTGCTGCAGGACGTGCTAAACCAGCAGCGCATCCACAAACTGAATTAACTACAACAAAAGTTGTTCCTTCTACGTTTTCCATAAAATCAACTACGGCTTCCTCTGTTGTTAATTCTTCATAACCAGCTTGAGTTAATTCTTGACGCATTGGTTTAACTAACTGACGCATATATTCTTCATATGCCATTGACATATTAACATTCCTCCTAACAATCATTCACGCTAAAAGCATACTATAAAAGCCAGGAAAAATCTAGCTACTCACCTTTCAAATCCTTATCGTTGTCCCATTTCCCTTTTCCCTTTGACAAAGAAAGACTAAAACCGGGTCATATCATCTAATTTTTTTCCATAAAAATGTCGATTTTTACTATTAATATTCCATTTTTTGTACTATAGTAGTAAATAGTAGTTTAGTAGAAAGGATTTTCAAATTGAACCAGCGATTTAAACCGAACAAACGATTTTATGCATTCTTGTCTTTAGTGTTAGTGATCGTGACTTCTTTGTTTTTTATTACAGAAGCCAAAGGAAGTGAATCCGCTGCATCTCAGCAAGCCTTAGCATCTACTGCATTGCCGCTGAAAGAAGCTGCATCTTCAGCACAACCTGAGAAGCTGCTTAATACACTTCACCATAATATGTATGTAGCAAATACGGTGAACGATCAAAATCAAGCTCTTACACAGCCTGTGTACCTTACATTTGACGATGGTCCAACACCTGATACTCTTCATATTTTAAATGCTTTGCGTCAATATAACGTAAAAGCAACTTTCTTTATGTTAAAGCATCAAATTGACGCTCACCCTGAAATTGCTAAAAAAGTAGCACAAGAAGGACATGCCATCGGCTGTCACGGCGTCTCCCATGATATTCATGTCATGTATAGTGAAGATGGCGCTGCATTAAAAGAAATGCAGGAGTGTCAAGCAACAGTTAAGAAAGTAACCGGTGTTGACAGTAAGTTAATCCGCGTTCCTTACGGCAGCGTTCCTTATTTAAAAGAGCCCCACCGTACAGAGTTGCTAAGCCACTTTAAATTATGGGACTGGAATGTAGACAGTGAAGACTGGGCACTTCGTTCTGCACCTAGAATTATTCAGGCCATTGAACCTCATATTCAAAGGGTTAACTCCAATGGAAGAACACCAGTCATTTTATTTCATGATAAATCCTTTACTGCACAATCCCTTCCCGCTATTTTGACTTACTTAAAGCAGTCCGGTTATCAGCCTATTAAAATTGATAACACCATGCAGCCTATGCAGTTTCCAACTCCCGCTGCAAAACATTCATAAAAAAGATCATTCAAGTGAATGATCTTTTTTTTATGCTTTTCTGCTTTCTGTCATTTGTTTCCAAACAGAACCTTTTGCTTCTTCTCCGCCTTCGATACGTTCAATCGCTAGCTTGATTTGTAAATCCACCTCAAATTCTTTATCATTCTCTGCTGCTTTTAATGCAGGAAGAGCTGTCTCGTCCCCTACTTCGTATAAATACATAGCTGCACGCCAGCGCACAAGCTTGTTTTTATCGCTAAGAGCTTCACACATTGCTGGAATACCTTCTTCAAAGCCTAAATCTGACATGCAGTCTCCAGCAGTACGGCGCACAGTCACTGATTTATCTTTTAATGCTTTGTATAAATAAGGTAGTACCGTTTTTGATTCAATCATTCCTAAATAGACCGTAGCTAAGCGGCGAATAGATGCCTTTTCATCATCAAGCGCTTTATTTAAAACGTCTAAATCAGCTTCTGTTGGATCCATTTGTTCTAAATGGGCATAGCGCACTGACCAATCTTTGTCTTCTAACATCTCTTCTGTAACTTTATAGGTTTTACGCGGTTGTACAGTTTTTCCGCCTTCTTTTTCTTCTTGTGCATTGGCCACAAGGCGAGTTAATCTTTCTTGCGGATATGCCGCTGCTAACTCTTCCACTACTTCGTCGCCGATAGCAGCTAATTCTCCATAACGAACGCCTTGTTCTTTCCATTTCCGTTCTAATACCACATTATCTGAAAAACGTTGAAGTTCTGCTATCGCTTTTGCGAATCGTTCGGGCAGACCAAAGCGCTTTTCTTCATTTCCGTCTGTTAACTTGACTTGCATCGGTACATTTTTAAACATTTGAACTGACACATTGACCTCACCAAAATGCTCATTCATTTTGTGCTGTTCATTGTTACTT
The DNA here is from genome assembly GCF_023715685.1 of Priestia aryabhattai. NCBI lineage: Bacteria > Bacillati > Bacillota > Bacilli > Caryophanales > Bacillaceae > Priestia > Priestia aryabhattai. Next base: position 156,997 of record NZ_JAMBOQ010000004.1, on the reverse strand, counting down.
TGCAAATCTTCTCCAAACGCTGCACGAACTTGCGGCAAAATTTGCTTCCAATCATATTTAGCATTTCGTTCTACTGCTAAGAAGTCTGCTACGTGGTAGACTCCTTTTACCCCTTCTACTTTTAAAATGTCTTGAACAACTTCGGGGGCCGCTTCAGCATTTTTTTTCGTATAGTTATTGCTTTTTCCGCCTGATAACACTTCGTCTAAATTAATTTTCATTGTATTCGGACTTGGCGTCGGCTCAATTGATTTAATGTTCATGTCGTATCGTGCTCCTCTCATTAAAATTGTAGCATGTGGCTTATACTCAGTCTAACGACTTGTTTACGCGTTTTCAATTTCTTCAATCAGCTCTGAAAGCTCTGCCCAACGATCGAGCAGTGCACTTAATTCTTCATTTGCTTTTTCTTGTTCTAACGATAGGTTATGCGCTTTTGTATAATCGCTGCCCACCTGTTCAATTTCGCTTGTTAAGCGTTCAATTTCTTCTTCTTTTGCTGCAATATTATCTTCGATTTCTTCCCATTCTTTTTGTTCTTTATAAGTTAAGCGACGCTTTTTCGCTTTCTCCGGCTGTTTTGGCTTTTCTTCTTTCACTTTAGCTTGCTGAGCCATTGCCTGCTTCTTCTTCATCGCTTCTTCCAATTGATCCGTATAAGCGCCAAAATAAGTCGAAATGTTTCCTTCTCCTTCAAAGACAAGTAAGTAATCTGCTACTTTATCTAAGAAATAGCGATCATGTGATACGGTGATAACGACACCTGGAAATTCTTCGAGGTAGTCTTCAAGCACCGTTAGCGTTTGAGTATCCAAATCATTAGTCGGCTCGTCTAGAAGCAAAACATTCGGCGATGTCATCAATAATTTCAACAAGTATAAACGACGGCGCTCTCCTCCTGACAATTTTTGAATCGGTGTTCCGTGTGTATGTGAAGGAAATAGAAATCTCTCAAGCATTTGCGATGCAGAAATCATTTTTCCATCCGTCGTATGCACAACTTCTGCAGATTCTTTAATATAATCAAGCATGCGTTGATTCAAATCCATATCGTCGCTTTCTTGGGTATAGTAAGCAACTTTAACCGTTTGTCCTCTGTCAATTTCACCGCTATCCGGCTCGATTCGTCCTGCAATCATATTCAAAAGTGTAGACTTACCGCTTCCGTTTTTTCCGACAATTCCAATTCGATCTTGTTTTTTCACGATGTGCGTAAACTCTGAAAGAATGATTTTATTTTCATACGTCTTAGACACATCTTTTAATTCAAACACTTTTTTCCCAAGGCGACTGCCTGCTAAGCTTAAATCCAGTGATTCTTTTTCAGAGGAATCGAGTTTCCCCTCTAATTCATCAAATCGTTGAATACGCGCTTTTTGCTTAGTCGTACGCGCTTTTGCTCCTCTACGAATCCAAGCCAATTCATTGCGATATAAGTTGCTTAATTTTGCTTGAGTTGCTTTTTCCTGCTCTTCTCGAATCGCTTTTCCTTCTAGAAAAGCAGCATAGTTTCCTTTATAGCTATATAAATTTCCACCGTCTAATTCAAAAATTCGATTTGTAACAGCATCCAAGAAATAGCGATCATGAGTAACAAGCAGCACGGCTCCTTGATATTTGGATAAATATTCTTCGAGCCATTTAACTGTCTCATAATCCAAGTGGTTAGTTGGCTCATCTAAGATCAATAAATCAGGTGTTTGAATTAGGCTTTGCGCAATTGACACGCGCTTTTTCTGTCCACCTGAAAGCTCACCGATTTTTGCACTCATATTTGAAATTCCCAGCTTCGTTAAGATCGACTGTGCGTTAGAATTGGCTTCCCACGCGCTCATCGCATCCATTTTCTGCTGTAAATCGTACAATGTTTGCTGGTTTTTTTCGTTTGCAGAATCTTGCTCTAACGCATACAGAGCTAGCTCATAGTTTTTTAATAAGTTAAGAAGAGGCGTATCTCCGCTGAAAACTTGCTCTAAAACCGTTAAGTCTTCATCAAAATCCGGATGCTGCGGTAAATATGTCACTCTGTAGTCTTTAGCATGAACAATATCCCCTTCATCTCCCAGCTCTAGACCTGCGATAATTTTAAGAAGCGTCGATTTTCCTGTTCCGTTTACACCGATTAAGCCGATTCGCTCATTTTCCGTAATTGTAAATGTTAGTTGATGAAACAGCTCTTTTTCTCCATATGTTTTTGTTAAGTTTTCAACAGTCAGCATTTTCATAATGATAATTCCACTCTTTCTTAAATTGAACTAAAAATTCTTTCATATATGTATGTCGCTCTTGCGCTAGAGACCTTGCTGTTTGAGTATTCATTAACGCAGTCAGCTTTAATAACTTTTCATAAAAATGAGCAATAGCCGTTGATTTCCCGTGTCTGTATTCTTCTTCCGTCATTTCACTTCGTACAGCAACGTTTTCATCATACAGGGCCGTGCCTTTAGAACCTGCATACATAAACGTACGTGCGATACCAATTGCACCGATCGCATCTAAGCGATCTGCATCTTGAACAACTTGACCTTCAAGCGTAGCCATAGCCGGACGATTTCCGCCTTTAAATGACATCGTTTGTAAAATGTGAACAATATGCTTGCAGTCTTCTTCTTTTACGTGCTGACTCTTCAGCCACTCCCACACTTCTTCGTACGCTTTTTCAACATCTTCCACTAGCTTATCATCTACAACATCGTGTAAAAGCGCGGCTAGTTCGATAACTTCCCGGTTGCCGCCTTCTTTTTTATATAAAAGCACTGCATTTCGACGTACGCGATCGATATGCTGCCAGTCATGGCCCGTCGTGTCGTGCGCAAGCTTTGCTTGAACCCACTTTTCCGTCTCAGCTATTTTATTCATTTGCTCACCTCAATTATATCCACCATTATTTTAGCACAAAGTAAGGCGCTCGTCTCACTGACAGCTGAGCACCATTTGAAAACCCTTGCTGAAAAATAAAAAACAGATGGAGATCCACCTGCTTTTACAGCAATTCTTTTATATCTTTTTGAATATCTTTTGGTGCAGTTTGAGGTGCGTATCGCTTCACGACTTCACCTTGACGATTCACTAAAAACTTTGTAAAATTCCACTTTATCGCTTTAGAACCCAGTAGACCCGGTGCTTGTTCCGTTAAGTATGTAAATAACGGGTGTGCATGCTCACCTTTTACATCTACTTTTGCAAACATCGGAAACGAAACGCCATAGTTTAACTCGCAAAATTGTTCAATATCATTTGAACTTCCTGGCTCTTGACCACCGAACTGATTGCAAGGAAAACCTAGAACCGTTAGGCCGTTTTCTTTTTCTTCTTCGTACAACGCCTGCAAATCTTTATATTGAGGGGTGAAGCCGCATTTGCTAGCTGTGTTCACAATCAACAGTACGTCACCTTGATAGTTAGATAGCGATACGTCTTCGTCTTTAATTGTTTTTGCAGAGTATTCATATACGCTCATCAAAACGCCTCCTTTTCCCTATTGTAATTCACTTTATTTCTGAAGTACAACTGAAACGCTCTTATAATTTGTCGTAAAGAACCTTTAGCTGATCAGTCGTTTGCAGCATATAATCAATCATCTCGATTAAATCTCCTACTTGATCTTCGTAAATAAATCGGTTAAAGGTCACCACAATATTGTTTTCATATTCGCTTCCTCCGACTTCATGAGTAATACGCTGCTTAACAACTCTTGTCGTTCCCCAAATCCGCTCACACATTTCCTGTATATTTCTAAACTCAGCTTCTTCAAACGGTTTTTGTTTTTTTAGCTGAAAATGAATATAAACTGTACACCCTGGTTTTTCTATACGGGAAGGCGTTAATTCGGCATGAATGTTGTCTAAGTCGGTTGATAAAGTTAGCGACGCGGTACAGCAAAAATGCTGTTGAAAAGAAATGCGGTACGTTCGAGTAAACTGAGCTAAGTCTACAAAATCTTCGCGATTCGTAACAGATACTTGCCCAGATAAGTCAAGATCATAGATCTCTCCTTCTACAACCACTTTTAAATTATCAAATACAATTGGATCAAACATTTCAACTACCTCCTTTTTTATAAAATACGAACAGTCAGCTCTTCTTCTTTCTTGCCAAATTAATTCATAACATACCTGTTATTTTGTAAGAAAGAGATTGAGACACAACTAAATCAATCGAATCTAAAAACGAACAAATTGGATAAATGAGCTAGTATGGATCACTTGTTACACCGCTGTTGATTTCCGTGCAAGACTTCGCTTTCCGCGGGCGGCCGATGAGCCTCCTCGTCGCTTACGCTCCTGCGGGGTCTCACCTATTCCGCTTTTCCCGCAGGAGTCTTCGCCCTTCCCTCCAATCAACAGCTAGAAGCCACTACATACATGAAACCTACGTTCACCATACCAATGAAAAAATCCGAACGAGGTTGATTCTTCATCAAGAATCTCGATTCATCGTTCGGATTTTCCTTCAACTAAAATACTCTTGTCTCAGCCTCTTCTCTTAAAAAATACCTAATGCATGTCCATTTTCATCAATATCCATATTGAGCGCCGCAGGTTTTTTGGGAAGTCCAGGCATTGTCATAATTGAACCTGTTAGCGCCACGAGAAAGCCAGCTCCAAGCGAAGGGCGGAATTCCCTTACCGTAATTTTAAAATCAGTTGGTCGCCCAAGCTTCATCTGATCATCACTTAACGAATACTGCGTTTTGGCCATACAGATCGGCAGGTGATCCCACCCGTTTGCTTCAAATTGCTGTATTTGCTTTAACGCTTTTGGAGCAAAATCTACGCCTTGTGCTCCGTATACGGTTTTAGCAATAGCTTCTACTTTTTCTGGAATTGAAGCTGACACATCGTAAAGAGGAGAAAACTGACTTTCTGTCTCGTTCATGACTTCAAGAATTTTTTCAGCAAGCATGACGCCTCCTTCTCCACCTTTTTCCCATACTTCTGTTAAAGCAACTGGAACATTCTTTGAACCACACCAATTCATAAGCGCTTCTACTTCACCTTTTGAATCCGTTACAAAACGGTTCACCGCTACAACATAAGGAACGCCGAATGCCTGAATCGTTTCAATATGTTTTTCAAGGTTTTCAATTCCCGCTTCTAAAGCCTCAATGTTTTCTTCATTTAAACGCTCTTTAGGAACGCCTCCATGCATTTTTAAAGCGCGAATTGTTGCAACAATTACCACCGTTTCTGGTTTAATATCTGCCATACGAGCTTTAATATTTAGGAATTTTTCTGCGCCTAAATCTGCCCCAAATCCCGCTTCCGTAACTACATAGTCGCCTAGTTTTGCGGCCATTTTTGTTGCAATGACGCTATTGCAACCGTGGGCAATATTAGCAAAAGGACCTCCGTGAATGAGGGCTGGAGTATGTTCCAACGTCTGTACAAGATTTGGTTTAATCGCATCTTTTAAAAGAAGAGTCAGCGCTCCTTGTGCACCTAAGTCCGCAACCGTTATAGGCTCATTGTTCATGTTATAAGCTACAACAATAGACGCTAAGCGACGCTTTAAATCTTGTAAATCTGACGCTAAGCAGAAAATAGCCATAATTTCTGATGCAACCGTAATATCAAACCCATCTTCTCGCGGAACACCTTGCATCGGACCCCCTAATCCAATGACGATCTGACGCAACGCGCGGTCGTTTAAATCAAGCACTCGTTTCCACGTGATTTTACGTGTATCAATACGCAATTCATTGCCTTGATGTATATGGTTATCTAAAATAGCTGCCAGCGCGTTGTTAGCTGTTGTGATGGCATGAAGGTCTCCAGTAAAGTGTAAGTTAATATCCTCCATTGGAAGCACTTGAGCATAACCGCCTCCAGCGGCACCTCCTTTAATTCCCATTACCGGACCAAGAGATGGTTCACGCATGGCGACAATCGCTTTTTTATCTAATCTATGTAATGCCTGAGCTAAGCCAACCGTCACTGTCGACTTCCCTTCTCCTGCTGGAGTTGGATTAATAGCTGTAACTAAAATCACTTTTCCATCTTTTTTTGTGTTTAAACGTTCCATAACGGACAAAGAAAGCTTGGCTTTATAATGTCCGTACGGCTCTAACTCGGCCTCTAAAATATCTAGCTGCTCGGCAATCTCCTTAATCGGTTTAATCGTTGCCTCTTGTGCAATTTGCAAATCACTTTTTATTTGCTTCTTAGTTGTCATATAAAAACCCCTTTTCTGGTGAAAATTCTTTTTAAACACTTCATCAAAAAAGGATAAAATCCATTCTTTGGGGGAGATATGAAGTTTAATAAATACAGGAACGAACTCCGCTATAAATTTTACTAAGTTTCAGTCAAGCTAAAAAAGCATAGCAACGCTCCAGTTTAACCTTATTGTACCATTTCATTTTGGCCATTACGCATATTAATGCTCTTTTTTTTCAAAATTCAATTGCTTAATATTCTGTATATTCCTATAATAGTATATTGTACATAAATGTTGAACCTCATCTTCACGTGAGAAAGAACATTTATACGCGTCATTACTTCGAAATCGAATAGGAGGAATTTTATTGCCTATTAATATTCCACGTGATCTTCCGGCAAAAGAAATTTTAGAAAAAGAGAGAATTTTTATTATGGACGACGTGCGCGCGGTTAACCAAGAAATTCGCCCGCTTAATATTGTTATCCTAAACTTAATGCCGGAAAAAGAAAAAGCTGAAACTCAATTATTACGTTTACTCGGGAACTCACCGCTGCAAGTGCATATTACACTTCTTTACACGGCAAGCCATAAAGCAAAAACAACGAGTAGAAATCACCTAGATCAGTTTTATAAAACGTTTGAACAAATTAAAGAGCGAAAATATGACGGAATGATTATTACAGGAGCACCTGTAGAACATATACCATTTGAAGAAGTAAACTACTGGAAAGAACTTCAAGAAATTATGGATTGGTGTAAAACAAATGTGACGTCAACCCTTCATATCTGTTGGGGAGCCCAAGCCGGACTTTATCATCACTTTGGCATTAACAAGCGACCTCTTTCAGATAAATGCACGGGTGTATTTACACATGTTGTATCCAGTGAAGAACCGATTAAGCTGCTGCGAGGATTTGATGATGTCTTTTATTCTCCTCATTCCCGTCACACTGACGTAGACATGAATGAAGTAAAAAATCATCCTGACCTTGAGCTTCTTTCCTACTCTGAAGAAGCTGGTGTTTATATGGCTATGTCTAAAGACGAAAAGTTTGTTTTCGTTACCGGGCACCCAGAGTACGACGTTCAAACACTGCAAGAAGAATTTCTTCGAGATACAGAAAAAGGGCTAGAACCAAAGCTTCCGGAACACTATTTCCCAAACAATGATCCCGACAAAAACCCTTTAAAAACATGGCGCTCTCATGCCAACCTGTTGTTTATAAATTGGTTGAACTATTATGTTTACCAAGAGACTCCATATCTGTGGGAATGAAAGAACCGATCTGTCCCAGTGTTTAATTAATACGCATGCTCTTTTTCATGCTGAAACTACCGTATTGATAACAGTTCCTAAAATCAATGATGAGAAATAAATCATTTTAACCAATACTTTAAATGAAACTGCAGCAACCGAGAAATAAAATAGAAAACCTGCTACTCTAAACGAGTAGCAGGTTTTCTATTACCTATTCTTCTTTGTTCCGCAATTAAAGCTTTCTTTCAAAAGTTTAGCACCGAAAACCCTGCGTTTTTTTTACCCTCTTCCTCATTCTCCCTCTTCATCTTCGTCTAGCTTCGCTTCATCCATTTCCTTCTTTTGTTCTTTTATCATTGAGTCTAGCCATTCAGGCGGCTTCCCGTCTTGTTTTTCATTGTATACTTCTGATGCATCTTTTTCTTCCAAAGAGGATAAGATGTCATGAATATCATTTTGATTACCTAAAATATTGCCAAATCCTTGAGTCACTTTTTTATGACTTCTAAAGTTTGTCGGAAAGTTATTGCCAAAATTTACAGCTGAAGCATCTTCAATCGTACCAATATGAATGTCACCTATGCTAAAAGTTGATTCTAGAGTTTTATCAGGCTCCCTCATTTCTTCTGTATGGATTAGTTTGTAAGGGACACTTTTCTCATTAATTTTAACTGATATTTCGGAAGGCTCTTTTTCTTTATTTTTTGCTTCATTGTTCTGACTCCCGGAACTTAGATTGTCATCAAACTCATTTGTTGTTTTTTTACCTTTCTTTCTCGGCGCTTGAAATTGACTCGCTTGTGAAGGAAAAGTATTACCGATATTCAGAGTTCCACTAAGTTCCTTTACATCAATATGTTCTAAATAATAAGACAGTTCGTCCAAGTTCAGTGTTTGAACGTTCTTTATATCTAAATGAAGAGAATGTACCTTTCTTTTTGAAAATTCATTCATGTTTCTTTCTAAATTTGTGAGCCTTTTTTCAATAGTTTCGAGTATATTCAGCACCTTTTCATCCATAGAGTTTGACCCCTTATTTGATTTAACACTTTTAGCCCATCTACAACATATAATGGTGTATTAGATGACTTCTATTAATGTCTCATATGTATAGGGAGGAATTATGAAAATAGATCTCAGTTCTCCTCAGATCGTTTTTGATGATATCACCGTAAATGCAGTTAAAGACAACGCAGGGGTTTTTATAGGGAAAAATGTTCAACAAAATTGGGAAACTACTATCAGCAGCAGTAATTCAGGTTTCGGCACAATTTCCGGAGATGATAATCAAATATCCTATAACACACACCTCGTTCTTGGTGAAGATGATTTAAATGATTCTTTTTGAGTAGGTCACCAAAAAGGAATTTATACAAAAAGTTTTTTTGATTCTAAACCTAAACATCTATTCATTATTCTTTCTAGGTATTTTCGCAATGGTGGTATTATTTGAAATTTTATTAGAATCACCAACGATTTTTCCGAAACCATCAGAAATTTGACTTTTATGATTCCATTTATATTGAATATTAACGCCGTAAAATAAGCCTGAACTGTTTTGGATTTTATTTACTTTAATCGAATGATAGTGAATATTAACCATAGACAACACCTCACAGACAGCAATTTACTTCACCTAATTCAATATAAAACTGAAAATACAGTCCTGTTTGCCTCAAATTGAATGTTTCTTTAATTATTTAAGCTTTCACACCTTTTATATGATACTTACTCCATTTACTATAAAAGTATTCCTCTCATTACCTTTTAGTCTATATTAACAGCTATAATTTCCATCAGAAAATAAGCTAGCAAAAAACCATCTGTATAAAAGATGGTTTAAATCTATTAATAATATATTCTCGCCACTCTGACAGAATAATTAATAGAATGCCTAAAAAGGTATCTACAGAGCTCAGTTTTCCTTATTTAACTTTGTGTAACAGGGGCGTTGTTGAAATCTATATGTTCAGAAAAATAGGAATCAACGATGTCATTATCGTTAATGATATTTACAATTTGAGAGGCAAAGTTATTATAGCCGATTATTTCACCAAACCCTGTATTACTTTTCCAATTTACTTGCCAATCTGATTGGGTATTTTCCCCCGTGAAAATACCCGAATTAGTAGAAATATACGTAACATTAAGATTAGTAAATTTTATAATCAACTTTTTTCAACTTCTTTCATCTTCTTTTTCCCTAGAATTGAGAAACTGGTTGAGGATTAATGTTTTCCGGCTGGGTAATTGGCGTGTCACAAACATCTTGATCATTAATGATATTGGTACTGCCCAATATAGCTGAATTTACAGCAAATCCGTTTCCTAAGTTAAATTTCCCTTGGGAATTCCAATCTGGCTGGCTATTTTGACCCGAAGCAATTACTGAATTGGAAACCATACTTACCACATTTATTTGGTTGAAAATGACGGAAACAGGCATTAGTCAATTCCTCCGTTTTCTAAAATTTTAATGCAGTATATGCACCCTTTTAAAGTATGGTTCAATCGATTTTCTGCAATCAAAAATGTTAGTTATGTCTTACAGTCATTAATTTTATATATATTCTTCTTATAAACCGTTTTGTAAAACCCCTTTAGCAAGCTTGAATTGGGGGTTTTCTCGGTCATCCTTGATAAAGAAAAGCATTTCTTTTCTCCAAAGTCATCGTTTCTTTTTTGTAAGTAGCTATGTTTTTCTTTTTAATTTGCATTTAGAACATAGTTTTATCAAATAAATAAAACACAATCTTCTAAGAGATTGTGTTTTATAGTTCTTTAATATATTCAATGACTGAATCTGGAAATTCATTTCGACTTCCGCAATTTCCACAATAAAATCCGCTATATTCGTCTGTCGCAACGTACTGTCTTAAAAGAAACAATGTTAACCTGTTTGGGAGACCGCATTCTGTGCAAAACGCCAGGTATTTGCTGCGCTGTCTGTTTGCTGACATACGTTTCATCCTTTCGATTAACCATAGAAAGCGTTTTCTTATTTATATGGAGCTTTCTTATTAGTTTATGACAGCAATTACGGTCTATCTCCAATTATTGTCGCGGCGAGAAGGGCGGAATAACCGCAGAATTAAATTAATTACAAGGGCAATAGCCAAAATATTAATTAATAACCCAAAAATCCCGCCCAGTGCACCCATATGACCAAGCAAACCGCCAAATAACATCCCTGCCAACCCCCCATACAGCAGTCCACGGGCGAATCCTCCTCGGTTTGAACGGGTAACGCCTCGATTTACAGTTCCATTTCTGCGGTTTGAAAAATTAGACCTCGGCTCATTTTGTCTAACGCTTGGCTGTCTATTAAACGACCGCTTCCCCGAACGATACGACCTTGCACTTACGTTATAGTCATCGTGATAGGAAATATATTCAGCTAAGGGAGATAAACTTAGCGAAAAAATCAATGCTACGGCAATCATTATTTTTTTCATCTGCTTTTTCCTTTCTTCACCTAATAGTAACTGTTTATTATAGTGCGCTGTTTCATGCATATCATACGTTTTGACACAAAAGGGAAATTCAGCTTCATACAAAATTTTTAATCGGGTATCATAACGTTATACTTTGCCCTAGAAAGGAGCGTACATGTACATGATACGAAAAATTAGTATATTACTTTTCACACTGTGCTTCTTATTTAATGGAGCTCTTCCTGCACTATGTAAAGCGGAACAAGTAAAAAATGTAGCTGTGCGTGACCGTTTGCTTTATCAAGGTAATAACCAACTAAAGCAAACCGCCCTAACATTTGACGATGGACCGGATCCGCGCTTTACTCCACATGTGTTAGATCAATTGAAAAAGCATGGTATTAAAGCAACCTTTTTTCTTATTGGGGCAAAAGCTCACGAACATCCTGAGCTGGTGAAGAGAATGGTAGCTGAAGGTCATGCTGTTGGGATTCATACCTATTGGCACCCCAATTTACTAAAAGAATCGACTGAAAAGTTTCACTGGGAAATTGCCAAAACTCAGGCTATTATTAAAAACATTACCGGTTTTGAAACACAGCTGTTTCGTCCGCCGTATGGAAATTTAACGCAAGAAATGATCAACGAGCTGCCAAATGAAAATGTCTATGCGATTAACTGGTCTTCTGATTCATTAGACTGGAAGCAGATCCCAGAAACAGAAATCACCAAAAATGTATTTAAGAACATGCACGACGGAACAATTGTTTTGATGCACGACGGCGGCCATTGGACCATGGACCTTTCAAACACCGCAAAGTCGCTGGATACCATTATTCCTAGACTTAAGCAAGAAGGATATCATTTTGTGACCGTTCCAGAACTTTTGCACATCCCTTATCCAAAAAATTAAGCTCCAAAGAGTTTCTGATTTAGAAACTCTTTGGAGCTTTACGATTTCCCTTGATAGAAAGTAAATATGCCTCTCCTACAAAAAGATCGTGTCAAAAGATCTAATTCAACTCATCTTAAAACTCAAAAATATGCCTTATTTCTTCAAAACGTTATCATACTAAAGATACAAAAAGAGGCATTCTTTTTTTGTTCCATCGCTCTACAATAGAGGGAATTTACGGATAACCTCTAAAATAGGTTTTAAGTTGCATGATTAGGAGTAAATATTACTATAACTACTCTCATATTTTTAGACAAGCTGCATATATATAAAATGAGAGAGTCGAACGTATTCCACATATCCCTAAATTTCTTCTTCTCACAAAAAAATTGACGAACTTTTTTTGTCAACAGGTGCGTATAGATATGATAAAATTCCTATATAATGACCTGGATTCATTTCTAAACAAGGAGTTTTGACTATGATTAATGAACAAGAGACGTTGTTATTTATTAAAGAACTTGGCCGCTTGTTGAAAGACTATCAAAACTGTTCAAACGCCTCTGTAAAAAGTGAAATATATAAAGATATCGTATTGTTGAGCAATGTTATCCAGTTAGATCACGTGAACGTTTCTTACGCTTAAAAATTCCTTTTTATTTCTTTATAAATTTCAGTTTTTCTACTATAACTACAGAAAAGGAAGAAAGGAGACGATTTCCATCCATCTCTTTTCTTCCTTTTCTCGTTCTCGTGTTTTTATGATTATTTAGAACATAGTTTTATTAAATTTAACATAGAGTTTTTCGAGTGTCTTCGGTCCAACTAGTCCATCTACCTGCAGATAAAGTGCTTGTTGAAAAGCTTCTACCGCTTTGAGAGTGGAAGACCCGAATATACCGTCTGCTCCTCCAAAAAGAGAATAACCTAAGTGAATAAGCATACGTTGGATTAACTGTACTTGATTTCCTCGATCTCCGTATTTAATTAGCATTCTTGAAGCCTTTGCCGTCTGTTTTTAGGTGCTTTTCCACTTCGAAGCTCCGGCAAAGATAAACCGAACGTATATTGAAAATGAGGATAATCTTTTAAGGTTTTCCAATCTCCTCCCCATTCTAACCCGATTCTTTTTCCTATCTCTCCCGCTTTGTTCCATCTTCGATCAATGGTCCAGTCAACTTCTCCGTTGTTATCAAGCAGCGCAATGTCAAAAGCTAGTCCATAATTATGAGAAGAATAGCCGTCTTTGGCATTAGTCACGATACTTCCTGGTGTTGTTCGGCCTTGTGAATATAGTTTATGCTGATGCTCTATCGATCTAAATCCTTCAGTGATCATAACAAATATGCTTTCTTTATATGCTTGCTGAATGAGCTCGTACGCTTTTTCTTGCACTACTTCATGTACATCCTGTAATTTATTTTCTGCTTTTTTTAACAGCTTGTCTAATGATAAATCGCTCATACTCCCCACTCCTTAACTAGATAGCTTCTCCTTATATATACGTATAAGACGAACTCTAAGGGAGGCATCCAGTATCAGTTTATGCGAGAAGTAGTTAAGTTGTGCAAAAGTACCGCCTGCTGTGTAGAGCTGCTATTATTTCAGTACCCAGTGGCTGATAGCCTTCGCTACTCCGTTATTGACATTTGTATCTGTCACCCAGTCCGCTGCTTCTTTTACAGCTTCCTGAGCATTTCCCATGGCGATTCCACACCCTGCCGCTTCAATCATAGCCATATCATTTAAGCTGTCTCCCATCGCAATGACTTCATCCATTGAAATGCCCAAACGTTCACATACAGTCATGATCCCTTTCGCTTTGTTAATACCAAGTGCATTAATTTCTAGATTCGTTAAACTAGAGTTGCTAATTTCAAAATCTGAAATGCCGGTTATTTGTTTCAGCACTTTTTCTCGTAAAGCATCATCTGGAATATCGTAGCCAAACTTCAGCCATTCTTGTGAGGCAATATCTTCTGGAAATTCATCTCTCCATACTTTATCCGTAGTCACAGCCCAAAAGTTAAGCTCATGATCTTGCGTTAAATTCCACATTTTCTCAATGTAAGAAGCATCAATTAACTTTCGTTCTACAAGCTGTCCAGATTCATCCCAAATTTCACTTCCGTTTACTGTAATAAGGTAAGAAGATAGCTGAAGAGATTGCGCGTATTCACGGCATGTTAAAAGAGATCTCCCCGTGCTTAATACTACATGAACACCTTGTTCTTGAGCTTTAGCAATGGCCTCACGATTTTCTTTAGAAATTTCTTGCTGATTGTTCAGCAGCGTTCCATCCATATCTAGTGCGATCAATTTAAATTCTTTCTTTTCATTTGTTTGCATCTTTCTCTCTCCTTCTCATCAATAGTAGGTATAACATTACGCTGAGCATTTGGCTTATACTATGTAACTCTTACTATAACTGTAGCACAGGAGCATTTCGCTCTGCATCAGATAAGCGCTAAAATGGTCAATTATTCTACGGGGAATAATTGAAGGAAAGCAGCATACCTTTGCCGTAATTTATATTTAACGCTTTTCATTTTTATTTATTTCAACTAGAATTTTTGTAAAAGGATGTGAATGTTATGAACACTATTATTTCACCAGCTGACTTACATACTGCATTACAACAACCTGAACACTCCATTGTTTTGCTCGACTGTCGATTTACCCTTGGAAAGCCTGAGGCAGGCGCAGATGCTTATCAAAATGAGCACCTCCCGGATGCTCATTATTTGGATTTAGAAAAAGATTTGTCCTCTGTAGCTACTTCTCACGGAGGCAGACACCCGCTGCCTGATGTTCAAAAACTAGCTCAGAAGCTCGGTAACTTAGGAATTAATGCTGATTCAAAAGTCGTCGTTTATGATGAACAAAACGGAATGATGGCTTCAAGAGCATGGTGGCTACTGCGATATATAGGAATTGAATACGTACAAATTTTAAATGGAGGTTTTGATAACTGGAAACAATCGGGATATGAAACAACTAAGAGCGTCCCAGTAGCTTCTCCTCAAACTTTTGTACCTCTCATTCAACAAGATTGGGGACTTGCAGAAGTTGAATACGTAAAAGAGAACCTTCATAATCCTAATGTGGTTCTTATCGACTCTCGTGAAAAAAAGAGATATCTCGGCTTAGAAGAACCCATTGATTTTATAGGAGGACATATTCCAGGCGCCATTCATTCTTTTTGGCAAGATGTGTTAACCTCAGAAGGTTTATGGAAAACAGATAAAGAGTGGAAGGAGGTGTTTTCAGCTATTGATTCTGACGCTGAAATCATTGTATACTGCGGATCGGGTGTATCTGCTTGCCCCAACGTTTTAGCTTTAAAATCAGCAGGTTTTCCAAATGTAAAATTATATGCCGGCAGCTGGAGCGATTGGATTAGCTATAGTGACAATCCTATTGAGAAAAACGGATAGACAAAGAAGGCTCAGTCTCACCAAAAGTATAGGGACTGAACCTTCTTTTTTTGTATTCTTCTTATTAGCCGCATATTATTTACTGAGCCTTAACATAAAATCATGAAGCCTCTCTAAGGTAAGAAGGTTTTGATTACATGCTTCGCTATTTTGACAAATATAATTTCCTCGTTGTGTAAATGTCCCTTGAACAGTTCCTTTGATTTCAGCAGTGAACATACCGACTTCCTCGTAGCTGTGACAAAGTGTGCATATCCCCTTCTGGTTGATAGGTTTAAAAGTTCCTTGAATACCTTTTAACTTCTGGGTAGACGGATCCTGCGCTACGATAAACTTTCTGTTTGAGCCTTTATCAATCCAGCTAACATATGAAATGCTCGTTAGATCAATGCTATCAGCAGAAGGGACTTTTAACTTTTTCACTTTTGGAAACAACTTTTTCACGCCAGCTTCTGTCAAGGATTTAAATGGAATCACGTAAGGCTTTATACTTTCTAAAAACACTTCTGCTTGTTCTTTATTTTTAACTTCAGCAACTGGCAACAGTAATTCTTCCTGTTCCTCGCTAAGACCATCAAACACATTTAAGACTTTTTCTTTTGCAAGAGCTTTTAAAGCCTGCAGCACATCGGAATTGTTCACTGTTCCATGCCCATTGATAAGGATTTGCGTTTGGCTTTTGATAAAGTTATATTGATCATTTCTTATAAACGCTTCCACGTTCTTCACTCCTTCTTCATTTAATCAGCTACTTTTTACTTTACCGTATGGACTTCTTTTACGAAATGTAAAAAATAAATCAGAATTAAACTATACCTAAAAAAGCGCGGGCATTCAGTCGCCAGCGCTTGATTTCTACCGTTGCTTTTTATATACAATTTTTTTGATGGTTTCGTTTGATAAAAAGTATTCACGGGCTAGTTCCTCAATTGAAGTTCCTTTTTTAAATAAAGTCTTAATCTGTTCGTTTCGCTCGTCAATCAACTTTCTTCCACCAGAGCAAGTTCCCCATTTTCTTTTTGCCTTCTGCGGCTTCGGAATATAAATGGTTTCTCCTTGAATGTATTTTTGAATTTCACTAATCAGCTCTTCAGGTAAAATATTTGTTGCTTTTACATACGTCATTTCTGCCAGCTCCTTATGTGATTTTGCTTATACAATAAGGGGCAAAGCCGTATATATTAGAAATGAGATATGCTCGGTTAGGCGATGTATATTACTAAACCGTCCACCCCATGCAAAGTATCGCCTCTCTAATATCAGGCTTTGCATGAGACGCTGCAGTATCCGGTAAACATCTTTTATTTACCATTTATTACACCTCCGCTTTACTTCGAATGTAAACCAAACTTGTATAAAATTACAATTATTGGCTCAGATTTTATTATAAGCTATCTATAATCTTGCACACAACACCTTCTTACTTATAAAGATGACACCATAAATAAAACGAACTTGCAAAGAGTTCGTTGTTCTCACTGCAAGTTCGTTTTATTTTTGTTATGAACGCTTCTGCTTTTTGTTAGCTGAACTGCTTTGAACACCTTGTTCAGAAGTTGTTGTCCCTTGTCCTTCTACATTTGGTGAACCTAGCTCTGATTTTGAGCGGTCTTTTTTAATTTTACTCATGGCACTCACCTCCAGTTTGTAGTGTACCCTTTGTACAGCTACATATAAGGAGACGTGGGCTGTTTTTATTGTTTCTTTAGCATAACTAACCATAAAAACGTTAAGGCTTGTTTTAATTCATGAGGGAGCTGTCCAATCAGCTTATCTGTAACATTTCGCTTATATACACCTTCGCCATCGATTACTTCCCATCCGTTTTCTTTTGCAAGCTGTTCAAACTCCCACGGCATCATCGTATTGCAAATAACGTCTTCACCGTATAGTCTTTGAAAACTATTAGTGCGAGGTTGAGCAGTTGGTCCAAGAATGCCTACGCATGCGTATCCTTCTCGTTTTACAACTCTGTACAATTCCTTCAGAGCTAATCGCGGATGCTCTGTCCATTCTAGCGCGTTGATCACCATAACCCCTTCTACTGATTCAGAAGACAGCGGGAGCTCCATAATATCAGCTTGAGCGAACGACAAATTTTCACTTTTATGCAGCTCAGATGCTTTTTGAATCATTTCTTCTGATAAATCAAGACCGATTGCTTTATATCCAGAAGCGGCTAGAAGAGACGTCCCAAACCCATCACCACAGCCGACGTCTGCTAGCAAAGCACCTTTTTTAAGGTGTTTTTGAATAAATGGAATAACTGTTTTCCGACTTCCGTTTTTCCACATTTCTTCACTTCGGCTATTCCAAAATGATACTTTTTGGTTCCACTCGTCTTGAGCTTGATCATGCCAATTAAATGTTGTCATTTTTTATCCCCTTTGCACTCTTTTCTTTACCTTATCACTTTTTACAATGAATAAAAACGACTATTTCAGCAACCATATAAATGTAAAGGAAGGTGTTTATTTTTATGAAAGAACGTTTCGTTGCGGTACGTAAAAATGCAGACGGTGACCTGCTAGAATTTCAAACAGCTTCAGGAGCTGTTTTAACCTATGAAGAAGCGTTAAAGAAAGTAGAAGCAGGAGACATTGAGCATGTGAGTACCTTTGTAGGGAAAGACGGCGGTACGTATATTCGCAGTATTCCTGATCATGACAAAACAAATAATCTGGATGCATTGCCATCATTTTAAAGGAGAATAAATATGACAAAAAAGAATAATAAAGGAAGCGCTAATCAAAGTAATCCAAAAACACAGCACCACCTTGTTGAAATGGGTGAAGAAATTTCAAGCGGGGATAATTCAAAGGGAAACAAACGCAACAAAGATCAGTCAAGTAAAACACAATAAGAAAAAGCCGTGCTAAGAAGCACGGCTTTCGCTATTAATGTTGGCTTGGAAGACCTAATGTTGAAAAATCTCCTGTTGCTACGCTTGTTCCAACTGAAGCAACACCTGCTACTAATGTAAATGCTAATGCCATACCGACTAATACTTTTTTCATGATTATTTCCTCCTCTTTCTTTGATTTGACTCTAGTGTATCACAGGATAAAAGTAGATGAATTTCTTTCTATTCGCATTTATCACCTTAAAACCGCTTGTTTTCTCCATTTTGATAGAACTTTCTCAAAAATTATAATGATAGGAATATTTTAAACAAATAGCGTTTCAAGTTCTTTCTCTACTAGCTTGACGAATCGCTCGTTTCTTTGCAGGGTGAAAATGGTCATAGACTTTTCCATATATTCTTTCCCTTGTTCAATTCTACCTAATTTAATTAAACTCTCCCCTGCTTGATAATGAAGTTCTCCAAATAAATACATCGATTCATTACTAATGCACAAATCGATTCCTCGGTTGCTATATATTAATGATTCATCGTAGTTACTCATATCTCCAAGCGTTTTGGCAAGTGCATTTAAAATTCTAATTTTTATGTTTTCATCTTTCGTTTGAGGGAGCTCATTTAAGCTTTTGAGTGCTGTTTGATATGTATCTAGAGCCTGTTCATACTCTTTCTCTTCATAAAGAATAATTCCAATGCTATTTAAAATTTCGATTTCTCTTTCTTTATAAAACGTGGCTGATTGTTTAGTAAGCTCGATCGCGTGGTACATTTTAGACAGTGCATCTTCTTTATTATGATGAATGTAATACACACAAATACCTTCGTGCCACATTAAAAATTGCTTGTTTAGCGGATTTTGAAACAGCGGACTTTCTTTTTCTTTTACAATGATATTATGAATAGCATCATAATCTCTCTGACGAATATATTGACGAATTAATGATTGAACCGCATCTACGTAATCAAGTCGAGGTGATTCTACACTATCAAAAAAGTAGTTAACATCTACGCCAAGGCGCTTAGAAATTTTATAGAGGGTAATGCTTGATGGATATTCTTCACCGTTTTCAATTTTGCTGATTTGCGCTTGTGTACAAATGTCTCTTGATAATTCTTGTTGTGTCAACCCTGCCATTTTGCGAAGGTCTCTCATAACACTCCCAATTCTATACTCTCTCATCTCTTTTCTCACCCTTACTTTCACATAATATATTCTCTCTATAAACATATAGTGCTTTTATTTAGATAGTCAACTGTAAAAGTGTTAAAAATTTATACAATGTTTCTAAATTGACCATTCCCTATAATAGCAAATTAATCTATAAGAGTAAAATAGTGTATGATTTCTCTTCTTCCAAAAAAACCTACAAAAAAATGCAGCCATTATGGCTGCACGCACATTTTTTATTTATAAACGGGATATCCAACAAATTTAAAGTCTTTGCCGATTGACGTCACCGAAAGACGCTCTACATCCACTGCATCCCACATCTTTTCTACGCCTTTTCCTTCTAGGAAAGTAGGAGCTTCTTTTCCTCCAGAAAGCTTTGGTGCCATATACAGTACCAATTTATCAATTAAACGCTTTTCTACAAATGCGGCATTCACTTCGCCGCCTCCTTCAATTAAAAGAGATGAAACAAATTTTTCACCTAGCATAGAAAGCATATCTTCAAGGTTTACTTTGTCCTCACCGCTTGTGACAAATACTTCGACGCCTTGCTTTTGGAGCTGTTCTTTTTTTTCTTTTGAATAGCCCTGACTTGTAAATACCCACGTTTGGGCTAAAGAATCCGTTGCTAGCTTGGAATCAAGGGGCATACGCAGCTTCGAATCCATCACGATACGAATTGGGCTTCGGCCACCTTCAATGCGAGTTGTCAGCTCGGGGTTGTCCTTAATGACCGTGTTCACCCCTACTAAGATACCCGCTGTTTCATGACGCAGCTGATGTACATCCAAACGAGCTTCCTCAGACGTAATCCACTTGCTGTGAGAAGAAGCAGTTGCTATTTTACCGTCTAACGTAATGGCTGATTTTAACGAAACAAACGGTTTCTTCGTTACAATATACTTATTGAAGACCTCATTCATTTGACGTGACTCTTCTTCACATACACCTGTTATGACCTCAATACCTGCGTTTTCTAAAATTTCAACTCCATTACCTGCTACTAAAGGGTTGGGATCTAAAGTTGCTATGACCACTTTTTTTACACCGGCTTCAACTAAAGCTTCAGCACAAGGACCTGTACGTCCGTGGTGTGAACAAGGCTCTAGCGTTACGTAAGCAGTAGCTCCTTTTGCTTGTTCGCCAGCCATTCGCAGGGCATGAATTTCAGCATGCGGTTCACCAGCTTTTAAATGCGTACCAATTCCAACGATTCGATTGTCGTTTACAATAACCGAGCCTACAAGCGGATTTGGATCTGTTTGTCCTTTTGTTGCTTTTGCGTTTTGTAAAGCTATATTCATATAAAATTCGTGGTTAATCAAAGAAGAACCTCCTCTTTTAAGTGTCCTGAACGTTTAACTTTGGTGTCTAGATACTTTTCATTAAACTGAGATACATCTCCCCACAGTGGAACGCGCCCTGATAAAAGTGCTCCGTTTTTCTCAAGTGCGATTAGCTTTTTCGGATTATTCGTAATCAGCGTAACGGGTTTTTGACGCAGTACTTTTAACACGCTGATGGCATCGCTATAGCTGCGGGTATCATCTTCAAATCCTAACCCTTCATTAGCCTCTACCGTATCAAATCCGTTTTCTTGAAGAACGTATGCCATTGCTTTACTGAATAGGCCAATGCCGCGTCCCTCGTGATTCGCTAAATAAAACAGCGCTCCGCTCCCATTTTCGACGATCATTTTCATAGATTGTTTTAATTGAAAACCGCAGTCGCAGCGTTTGCTTCCGAAAATATCTCCCGTATGACAGATGCTGTGCATACGAATGAGTGCCTCATGCGACTCTTGAAAATCTCCGTACACAAGAACACTCGATTGCTGCATGTCAGCCAAATTAGCTCCTTGCATTTTTTCAATGAGTTCTTCCGTACTTAAGGCTCCTTCTTTTACATTATCAGAACGCAACCATGAATACCAACTAAATACTTGTGTCTCACCATCCAGATTCACAGGAAGCGTAATAGGTCCTACTATATAAATAAAATGGTCTTCATTTTTTACTACGTTAATTTTATCTTTTAAAATTGAAACAACTTTTTGGTTAATCACAGTCATTTCCTCCTCTTACGTATCTTCTCACTTATCTACCATTTTCATGTTTTGCTCAATTTCTCACATGAACAACTGTTTTTTTTGTACTTCACAACATTTATTTTTTTAAATTGGTTTATCAGCTTACTAAAAGTAAGTAGGTTTACTTGCATAAAGTATTATATGACGATACATTTATCTTGTAAAGCTTTTATGTTCCATTTGTTACTTTTAGTAATTCACTTCTTTAATTGTATAAATTATATAATTAAAATTTAAACACGTAAAGTAATTTATAATATTTAAGTAATTAAATTACACAACACTAGATAAAATACTGACTTTGCTTTATACTATAGGAAGAGAATGGAGGTAATAACATGGACGGTTTAGCACTCTGCCCACGTTTTGAAAAGGCTGTTACTATACTAACGAAACGTTGGACGAGTTTGATCATTTTTCAACTACTTTCCGGCTCACAACGATTTTCTCAAATGCAAGAAGCACTTCCAGTAAGCGGAAGGCTCTTATCCGAGCGCTTAAAAGAATTAGAGCATGAAGGAATTGTCATTCGTACAGTTATTCCGGAAACTCCTGTTCGAATTGAATATTCTTTATCCGAAAAAGGATTAGCGCTGGCGCCGGTGATTCAGGAAATTCAAACATGGTCCAGTGAGTGGATTACAAAAGAAGAAGTGGAATAAAAGGAATCTCTAAAGAAATCAGGAGGGCTTCTACATAAATGTGTTCACAGCCGTTTTCTTTAGAGCCTCATAAATAAAAAAGGCATGCTCCCCTTGAGCACGCCTTTTTTTATTTATGTTATTTTCCTAAGGATTCATTTTGAGAAATAATACGTTGCTTCTGGCTTTTTCGGCCGTGTAATACAAGATATACTGCTATAGCTAAAAGAGCAATAATGGAACAGAACACATACATTCCTCTGTACCCCGCTGCTGT
Organism: Priestia aryabhattai; assembly: GCF_023715685.1. Lineage (NCBI taxonomy): Bacteria > Bacillati > Bacillota > Bacilli > Caryophanales > Bacillaceae > Priestia > Priestia aryabhattai. The sequence goes on along the minus strand of NZ_JAMBOQ010000004.1, from coordinate 134,770 downwards.
GGATAGAATGCCTAATAAAAAGGACCCTAATCCCATTCCAGAGTCAAAAAACACAAAAAACGTAGCTGTGGCGACGCCTCGGCGATGAGGAGAAGCTTTTTTTACAGCAATGGATTGAAAACTTGATGTAATCGTCCCAAAACCTAATCCAATCAATGCTCCTGCTAATAAAAACACCCAGCTTGTTGTCGCTTGGCTAAGTAAAAAGATACCGATAGCTAAAGATAAGATTGATGGGTATACCACGCTGTTTTCTCCGTATTGATCAAACCATTTTCCTGTAAAGGGTCTAGAAGCCAATAAGCACACTGCGTATACAACAAAGAAAAAGCTTGAAGCTTGAGTAAAGCCCATTTCTTTTGCATAAATAGACACAAACGAAATAACACTTGCATATGAAAAAGCTACCACAAGGCCGGCGACAGAAATAGGCAGCGAACGGTATTCAAAAAACGCCGCAAAGCCTTTGGTTGGCTGCATTTCATTTGTTGTAGAAGAAGCTGGCTGCACCTCAGGTACACGAAGTACTAGACTGCATAATACTGCTAAAACAGAAGATATAACCGTAACGGTGAAGACCGCTGTATGACTCAAGCTATTTGTTAACGTTAAGCCTACAAACGGACCTACTACCATCGCTAAGTTCATGAACGTCGCATAGTACCCCATCCCTTCTCCTTTTCTCTGTTCTGGGATTACATTTGCAACGATTGCTCCTGTGGCAGTTGTGCTCATTCCAAAACCAATACCATGAAGCACACGCAGCAGCAATAGCGCTGATAATGAGTGGATATTCATATATAAAATAGAACCAATTAAAAAGATTAAGACACCTATTAATAGTACTTTCTTTTGTCCTAATGTTGTCATCCACTTACCGGCTAGCGGCCTGAACACAATGCCGGACACTAAAAAGATTGTCACAATTAACCCTAAGCTTTGCTTACTTGCATGAAGCTCATCCGTTGCAAACAGCGGCAATGTAACAGTTAACATATAAAAAATGACAAAAACAAAAAAGCTAGTCAATGAGACCGCTAAAAAATCTTTTGTCCATAATTTCGATTTCTGCATTATTTTCCTCCTTTTATCTTTTCATTCGTATCTATTTATTAAAACAAACTAAAACATAGTCTAGAAATAATATGTATACGAATTATATCAACTCAAACTATTATAGGGTTCATATATGTAAGTGTCAACATGTATTTATCGATTTTATTTTCCTATAGAAACAAATGAAATATAAAAAAGACACAAAAATTTGTGCCTTTTAGAACCTTCACTTCTTTAAATGAAAAATAATCTGATCCGTTACTTCACTAGTAGTTGCGTTGCCTCCAACATCTGGTGTAACGATGCCCGATTCCGTCACTTGTTCAATAACCTCTAACAAATGACTGCCTAATTCTTGTTCACCAAAATGATCCAACATCATTTTTGCCGTCCAAACCTGTCCAATTGGGTTTGCAATTCCTTTTCCGACAATATCAGGAGCAGACCCGTGCACGGGTTCAAACATAGAGGGATATTTGCCGTTCACATTAATATTTGCAGCAGGAGCAACGCCAATACTTCCCATAATAGCAGCTCCGATATCTGTTAAAATATCTCCAAATAAATTACTTGCCACAATTACATCAAAACGACTCGGCTTCGTGATGAAAAAAGCCGCCAGCGCATCGATGTGCTGTGAATCTGTTTCAATATGAGGATAACTCTTTGCGACATCTTGAAACACTTCGTCCCAAAACGGCATGGAATGCACAATTCCATTTGACTTCGTTGCGCTTGTAACTTTTGCTTTTCTTTTAGAAGCTAATTCAAACGCATAGCGCATCGCTCGTTCTGTTCCTTTTCGGGAAAAAACCGCATTTTGAATAGAAATTTGATCTTCTCCTTGATAAATCCGGCCTCCTACTTCACTGTATTCCCCTTCACTATTTTCGCGAACAACGATTAAATCAAAATCTTTTGGGTTCGTTAGTGGAGATGCGATGCCTTTTAACCTCTTGGCTGGACGAATATTAATTACCTGCTGAAATTCTCGACGGATCTTAATGAGTAGACCCCATAGTGACACGTGATCTGGCACAAGATTTAAATTTCCTACGGCTCCTAAAAAAATTCCGTCAAAGTCTTGAAGCTGCTTTAGCCCATCTTCAGGCATCATCTGTCCGTACTTCAAATAATAATCACAGCTCCAAGGAAATTCTGTAAATTCAAATTTTAATCCCCCGTGAATATCTGCAATCGTATGAAGGACTCTAACCGCAGCCGGTACAACTTCTTTCCCTACTCCATCTCCTGGTATATTCGCTATTTTTAACGTTTTCATAGAAAATCCCCCTGTGTCTTTTATGTAAAAAAAACTATCGGTCGACCGTCGACTTATATTATCTATTTGATTATACTGAATAAGGAGGTTTTTCTCAAGAAAATTCTGAATATAGTCATTCTCTTAAAAAATCAAAAATTATTATGACTCTTATGAACAAGCGTATTATAATTAGGAAATAAATGATTATAAATAAACGAGGTATATCAATGAACAATTTTGATTTACATAAGCCGTTACCATACTATCTTCAATTTTATGAAAAAATTAAGCAAATGATTGTGAACGGTGAATATGAACCGGGTCAGCGAATCAATGAAACCCAGCTAGCTAAAGCATTCGGGGTCAGCCGCTCTCCTATAAGAGAAGCAATGCGTTTATTAGAAAAAGACGGCCTTTTAGTTGCAGATCAAAAAACAGGCTTTATTGTTTATTCCCTGTCTACTGAAGACGTAGAAGAGATTTATCAAATTCGTACAGCTTTAGAGTCTTTAGCCGTTGAGCTGTGTATCACTCGCGCTTCGGATGAAGAGCTTCTTTTCATTGAGCAGTTGTTAAACAGAACCACTGAGGAAATGCAGCAAGGAGCCGAAGATTCTCGGCTTATTGAACTAAATGAACATTTTCATCAGTTGATTCTTCAATATAGTCATAATAAACATTTAAAAAAACAGCTCGATAGCGTAAATGTATTGATTTATTTTTGTCGGGTGCTTAATTTTAAAGGTAAAGGACGGGCTGCTGAGATTTTAGATGAGCATCAGCAAGTGTTCACCTTTATGAAAAAACGCAGTTTAAAGGCCGTTGAGCATATGCAAAAACATTTACATCATGATCTTGTTCATTTACAAAAACGATTAACCATCAAAAGCGCCTCTTTAAATTAAGAGGCGCTTTTTTCAAATCGGTAAAAACACTCCAGGTGCTTCCCCATGTTCATCGTCATCGAGCCACCATTTAAAGCCTTCTTGTGCAACTAATTTCTGCGCTTCTTTAGGGCCTTGTGAACCAGATGGATATTCATGAAGCGGCAGCATATCAGCCTCAAATGCATCTAATACAGGCTGCACCCACTGCCAAGATAGTTCTACTTCTTTCCAATGAGCGAAAAATGTGGAGTCGCCGATTAATGCGTCGTAAATAATTCGTTCATATGCTTCCGGGACACTTTCTTCTTCTCTTGAAAACGTAATACGAACCGGCTCAATAACACCATTTTTTAATGGATTTTTGCTATTAAGCTGCAGAGCGACGTTTTCGCTTGGACTAATTTCGATAATAAATAAGTTTGGTGCTACTTTGTCATAAGGAGTTTCATACAGACCTTTTAAGGAATCTTTAAATTCTACTACGATACGAGTTGATTTTTCTTTCATTCGTTTGCCCGTTCGAATATAAAAAGGAACACCTTTCCAAAATGGATTATCAATCCATAAACGCGCTGCTACAAACGTGTCATTTTTAGAGTCTGCTTCTACGCCGGGCTCTTCTTTGTATCCTCTAACAGATTTGTGATCGATTTCTCCGCTTCCATATTGTCCTCGTACAACATCGCGAGCTACTTCTTCCCCTTGAATTTTTCTCAGGGACTCCATTACTTTTTGCTTTTCTTCTAAAATGTTTTCTGAGCAAATCCGTTTTGGAAGATGCATGGCTGTCATCATGAGAACCTGTAGCATATGATTTTGAATCATGTCGCGTATGGCCCCCGTATGATCATAATACCCTGCACGATTTTCAACACCGACTGTTTCACTTGCCGTAATTTGCACGTTCGCAATGTGTTTGTTATTCCACAGCGATTGCAGTACGGGGTTCGTAAATTCAAGCGCTTCTAAATTTTGCACCATCGGTTTACCTAAATAATGATCAATTCGATAAATTTCCTCTTCTTTAAATGTACTGCTTAGCTTCTCATTAAGCTCTCTTGCTGAAGCAAGATCATGTCCAAACGGCTTTTCAATCATAAGGCGCTTCCAGCCGCTGGTTTGGTCCAAGCCGCTTTTTTTTATATGCAGGGCAATTACATCGAAGTATTCGGGTGCTACGGACAAATAAAATAAACGATTCCCTTCACTTCCATGATTGGTTTCTTGCTCATTAACAAGCTTTAGTAGCTGTTCGTAATCTTCTGTTTTGCTTGCCTCTACTGCTTGATAATGAAACAGCGACAAAAAAGCTTCTTCGTTACTTTCCATTTTCCGTCTCGAAAAATCGTTTATAGATTGCTTTACATGCTCTTTAAAATCAGCATGAGATAGCTGCTCGTACCCCGACCCAATAATAGAAATAGCAGCAGGGAGCTTTTTGTCTGTAAATAAATTATAAAGAGCGGGAAAGATTTTTCTTTTTGCTAAATCACCCGTTGCGCCAAATAAAACAAAAGTTAAGGACTCCACTTTTTTTCCTCCCGTCAGGTTGTATGTATGATGGATTTTCTCTTCTCCTAGCTTACCTCTGTTTATTTGGGAATATCCTTTTTTCATCAAAAAGGACGCTCACAAGTGCGAGCGTCCTTTGTTATTTACATTAAAATATTTGTCATTCCCCACAGCAGTAAAAAGCTCAGCAGAATAGTCATATTTGACACGGTGCCGACAAATTTTTGATCGTATTTGAATTCTACTGCGTAAGGTAAAACTGATCCCGCTACCGGTAGAATGAAGCAAACTAAGATTGTATACCGGAACATATCTTCAAATGGAAGCAAGAAAAACAGCGCAATTCCTACGCCAAGTCCGATTACGTAGCGGATACTTAAAAACATAATAATTTTTTTCAAGTAGCTTTTTTGGAACGAAAAATTTAAATATACACCTAAAAGCAAAAGAGAAAGCGGCATATTAGCTTTAGAGATAATGCTTGAAACGTCTAATACATATGATGGTAAATGAATGCCTATAATCGCAAGAAGACAAATGATTACATAGGTAAGAAGCGGCATCGATTTTAATACTTTGTATAAAATCTTTTTAAATTCAATGTCAATATCATCTCCTGAATAGTAGCTGCCAATTACATAGCATAAAACAAAAATAACAAAGGCATTTCCGACATCAAACATACCAAAATATTTAAGCCCTTCTTTTCCCCAAATGCCTTCTACTAACGGATAAGCAAACATTCCAATATTAAACCCTGGAATCATCATCGTCAGCATGCCTTTCACTTTTCGCTCATCTTTTCGAAAAACAAAAATTCCTACAGCAGCTAACAGCAAGCCATAGACAATCCCAATAACTAATAGTAAGATAAGCGATCCATCAATTTTAATACTGCTGAATGTGAGAATAATCAAGCAAGGCATTGTAATATTAAAAATAATTCGTGCTAAAGCTTCCCCGTCTTTTTGCTGAAGGAGGTTTGTTCGTTTTAGTATGTATCCTAATAGAATGATTGTAATGGAATACAAAAACTGACTGTTAAAGCTACTCATAGACCTACTCCCTTACCCTCTTTTATACTTATTTAATCGATTGTTTTACCCTGTCTTTTTTAATCCTTGTTTCATTATAATATAAGCAGCCTAAAAAGAAACTAGAGAATTGGATGCACTTTACCTGTTTGTTAGACAAAAACACCTTAGGAACAAATGAAAAAACTTTCCTCCAAACTGATTTTAAAACAGGACATTTTTCTTTTTTATGGAATTTATTTAAAAGGTATGTAGTATTTTTATGAGGAGGAAGAAACGTGAAACGAAAAATGATAGCGCTTACTTTTTCTGCTGCTCTTTGTTTTTCAGCTTCAGGATCTCTTGTTGAAGCTTCTAACAAAACAGATGTAATTCCAAATGCTGATCAGTCGGCAGAAACCTATTTTGATGGAGCGAATGGGAATTGGCTCACCACTAAAAACCCCGCTCAATATCAGCAAGCTACGCTCTATGGCAACATTGGGCTTACTCCTTATAACTGGGGAAAAGCTGAAGATGAATCAGGCTGGTATCGAATCAATCAGCCTGCTGCGGTTAAAGGAACGCAAGTAAATGGAATTTTCGAAGACGCTCAGTTCGTCATCCGAGTTCCTGATAACTGGAATGGGAAACTTGTGGTAGCCGGCATTCCTGCCACGCGCAACGAAACGTCCACCGATTTATTATTCAGCGATTACGTCCTTAAAAAAGGCTATGCGTTTGCCGCGATTGATAAAGGAACGCAAGGAGAAAGTGATCCTAACGATCCTTTTGCTAAAATAAAAAATGCACTTGCTAACGAAGACGACAGCGTAGCAGAATGGAATATGCGCTATCGTCAAATGACAAAAGCTGCCCAGCAATACTTGACTACTCATTACTCGGACAAACTAATCGACCCGTCCAATCGAAAAAATCCTGCAAGCGATTTGATTCGAAACAATCATAAAGTACCAACGTATGCGATTGGAATTTCAAACGGTGGATATGTCGTCAGATACGCACTTGAACACGATAATCCAAAACAAACAAAAGAGCCTCGTTTATTTGATGGAGGCGTCGATTGGGAAGGCGTATTATGGAGTGCAAAAGCGCCCAATTTAATTAGCTCACTAACACCCGTTGTAAACAACGCAGAAGAAGCGCTGTACGGAACGGGAAAAGAACAGAAAAAAGCCATTAAACAAATGTATAAAGCAGGTCTTCCGAAAGGATCAGAAAAATTATGGAATTATCATGATCAAGTGTACTGGGCGGTCACATTAAACATTTACCGTGATCACTTTGATCCGACAGCTCCCGGAAGAACAAACTGGCACAACTATTTAAACTTTACTTCATCAGGCCTACGCGATCGCTCATGGGATTACATTTTTGAAAATTATCGCTATCAAACCCGTCCAAAAAGCGTAAAAGAAAATGTAGCAAAAGTAGAAAATACAGGTGATATCGATGTTCCTCTTATCAGTATGACCGGCTCTCTCGATTCACTTATCTTTCCATCTATCCATGCTGAAGGCTATGAAAAGCTCGTTAAAAAAGCTGGTAAAGCAAAGCTTCATCGCCTCTATACCATAAAAAATGGAAATCATGTTGATAGCTTAGTATGGAATAAACAAACGGATCCAAATCAAGAGCTTCAGCCCCTGCTTCCTTATGCCCATCAATCTTTTGATTTGTTAGTAGACTGGGTGGAAAATAAAAAAGCAGCGCCTGCAAGTAAAGATATTAAAGCACCTCAAAACAACCTTAAAGTAATCGACATAAAATCCGGGCAAGAAGTAGATCCCCGCTAAACAAAAACAGAAAGCAAGTGTTACTTGCTTTCTGTTTTCTTTTAGTCTTCATAATAATCAAGATACAGATGACCTGCTGAGTCTGCTTGCCCTAAAAATACCTTGTCGACTGCGGCACCTTTCTTTTTTAGCTGCTCTTTAACCCACGCTACGCTATACCCCAGCTCATGAACAGCTTCTTTCATTATATTTCCATCCATGATAATCGTTTGAGGTAATTTTGTATGTTCTCCTTTCAACGATAAATCTTCCCGCGTAACGTTCTGCTTTTCTTTTTTTAACAACACGCTTAATTCGCCGTTTGTTTCAAGCATAGCAAAAGCTACGTCTTCCACATAAAAGATATCTTTTTTCCGAAGCTGCTCCATGAGCTCATCTACTGTATATTTTTCTTTTTTTACATTTTCCTCAAGAATTTTTCCTTCTTTAATGAGAATCGTCGTCGTCCCTTCCACCGCTTTTCGAAAGCTTATACTTTTTAACGATACGTTAGATACAACAATAAGGAACGATGCCCACACTAAAATCGCTACTACGCCATGACTTGCCTGTAAATCTACATCCATTGAAATTGTTCCCGCAATATCTCCAATTGTAATGCCAACGATATATTCAAAAAAAGAAAGTTTGGATAACTGTTTTTTCCCTAACAGCTTTGTAATAAAAAACAAACCAAGTAAAATCAACACTGAACGAAGTACCACTTCCATCCAATGATTCAACGCATGCACCTTCTTTACTAAAATTAATGTATCCTTTATTTTGTGCATATTTTTATGTATGAACGCGTTTTTTATCTTCCATTATTTACATACCCTTCATGACAGGTTAGAGTAGAAAGAAGTAGGAAACAAATTGGGGGACTTATGATGAACGATGAAGTGTTAACCGTATTTAACGACCAACAGCAGCGCATAGGAACAGCGTCTCGCAAAGAAGTTCATGAAAAAGGCTATTGGCACGAAGCGTTTCACTGCTGGTTTGTCAGCAGAGAAAATGATACAGACTATATTTTTTTTCAAATTCGCAGCGAGCAAAAACAAGATTATCCCAGTGCACTCGATATCACAGCTGCGGGACATTTGCTTCATACAGAAACCGCTCAGGACGGAGTAAGAGAAATTCACGAAGAACTCGGCGTAAACATTTCATTTGATGAATTGCTTCCTGTGGATGTCTTTAAATACGAAGTATCTCAGGCACACTATATTGATAAAGAATTAGCACACGTATTTTTATACCACAGCTCTCATCCGCTCAGTGCTTTTACTTTGCAGCAAGAAGAAGTATCAGGACTTGTAAAAGCGCCGTTTTCTCACTTTTGCGAACTGTGGCTTGGAAATCAAATAGAACTGATCATTGAAGGAATAACAAATAAAAAAGAGCCTATTCACCGTATAGCACACAAAAGTGAATTTGCTCCTCATCCCAAAGCTTACTATGAAACGATTATTACATTCATTAGCCAGCATCTTCATTCAGTAGAAAAAGCTTAGAATCTAAGCTTTTTCTACTGAAAAAATCATATACGTTGCACTGCCAAGCGCAACAAGCTTGCCGCTGCTGTCTTCAATTTTCACTTCTCCAACAGCAAGCGTTTTGCCACGGTGAGACAGTGTAGACTTTGCAACTAAATATTCACCTATTCCTGGTCTTGTGTAATTCACTTTTAACTCAACTGTACTGGCACTTTCCTCCTCAGAAAGAGAAGACCGCACAGCCGAACCAACCGCCGCGTCGATAAGCGTGGCAATAACGCCTCCATGAACCGTTCCTCTTCCTTGAAGAAGCTGCGATTGAATTGTAATTTTTAACTCTGCATATCCTTTTTCAAGCAGCGTTTCTTCGATGCCAATATAATCCCAAAACGGAATCATCCCTTTACTCGTTCGTTTCATCAATCTCATCCTTTGTATAAGTAAACTACGTAAGAGATTCTAGAAAAGCTGGAAAACTCCTGTTTTTCATATACAAAAAGCGCTTGCTCTTTAGCAAACGCTTTTTATTTCTCTACTTTTCAAATAAAAACTGCACTTTGTTTTCTTTCCATTCTAACTTGGAATTAAATGTCTTATCACCTTTTTTAAAACCTTCAATCAAGTCTGTCTGTCCTTCGCTTAACAGCTTTTTTAAATTAGCTTGCGTGACTGTTTTACCTAAAATCTTTTTCGATACGGTAAATGTGCATTTTGTTTTTGCATAGTTTGAGCATCCGTAAAAGGAGCCTTTATCGACTACCTTTCCGTCGCAAAGCTTGCACGAACCAAACGATTTAGAAGAAAAACTTTTACCTTTGCCTTTGCCTTTTCGCTGAATGGATTCAGTGTCGTATCCGCTGAAGTTCCACTTGCTTTCTGCTTCGACAGCGTCTTCGATAATTTTAGCTGACAGCTTCTTTGTTTGTTCCATAAAAGCGGCAGCTGATGCTGCTCCTTGCCCAATTTCAGCTAAACGTTGCTCCCACTTAGCCGTCATTTCTGGAGAAGCTAAAATTTTATCTCCAATCGCGTCAATCAATACCTTTCCTTTATCAGTCGCAAATACTTGGTTTTTTTTCACATCAACATATTTACGGTCTTTAAGCATTGTAATGATTCCAGCACGCGTAGCTTCCGTGCCTAAGCCTTCTGATTTTGCTAAAATTTTCTCCAGCTCATCATTATCTAAATGCTTACCCGCTGTCTTCATCAGTGTAATCAACTGACCTTCCGTGTAGCGTTTTGGAGGCTGTGTTTTACCTTCTTTCACGTCTACCTTAATAACTTTTCCCGTTTCGCCTTCTTGAACATTAGGGAGAATGACATCGTCATCTTTCTCATTTTGAAAAATCACCTTACGCCAACCTTCTTGAATTTGCTGCTTTCCTTTTGAAATAAAAGCTGCTCGCTTTTCCACGAGTGTCGTAATTGTTGTATAGTCGAAAATCGCTTTTTCATAGTGTGCCGCAATTAGCCGTCTTACGACTAGGTCGTAAATTTTCTGCTCGTCTCCTGACAGTTTGCTAGGGTCCTTCACTTGTTCCGTTGGAATAATCGCATAGTGATCGCTCACTTTTTTTGCATTTACATAGCGTTTATTTTCTAGAATCGAAGCGGAAGGAAGCGGAAATAAATGTTCATATTCAGAAAAAGCACTCAGCTTTTCTAAAATCTCAGGAAATGTTTCCGCTTCTCCTTCTGTTACGTAGTTTGAGTCTGACCTCGGATAAGAAACAATTCCTTTCTGATACAGCCCTTGCAGCACATCAAGCGTCTTTTTAGGAGAAAACTTAAACGCCTTATTCGCCGTTGCTTGAAGTGATGATAGGTTAAATAATAGAGGCGGTTGGAACTCTTTTCGCTCCGTTACGAGTTCATGAACTTCCGCGTCTTTTCCTTCGCAAAACTGAGCAATTTTATACGCCATTTCTTTTTCTTTGAGACGCGATTCTCCGTCTTGATGCCATTTGCCTTCATACTTCTTTCCTTCAATATCAAACTTAGCAAGCACTTCCCAAAACGGCTCTGATTTAAAATTATCAATTTCTTTTTCACGCTTCACAATCAAAGCAAGCGTCGGAGTCTGAACGCGTCCTGCTGAAAAAACATCTGACATGCCATGCTTTTTTAATAAGATGCTATATACGCGTGAAGCATTCATCCCAACGACCCAATCCGCGCATGCTCTTGTATATGCTTCATAATAAAGGTTACGCGTATCGCTTTCGTCTTTTAACTGTTGAAACCCATCATAAATGGCTTTTGGAGTTAAAGAAGAAATCCACAATCGTTTCATCGGCTTATGCACACCTGACAGCTGAATGATATTACGGACGATTAATTCTCCTTCGCGCCCCGCATCTCCCGCATGTATAATTTCTGTGACCGTCGGCTTTTTAAGCAATTTTTTTACCACTTGAAACTGCTTCGCTTTTGAGCGCGTCACTTCATATTGAAAACGATCTGGAATCATCGGCAGCGTGTCAATTGACCACTTTTTCCACTCCGGCTTATAATCTTCCGGACTCACAAGCTGACATAAATGCCCCACTGCCCACGTCACATACGCTCCGTCCGTAAACACTTCATTCGGTGGAATCTCTAAATAGCCGTCGCGACGCTTCGGCTTAAACTGTGAAGCTAGCGTCGATCCTTGATCCGGCTTTTCTGCAATAATTAACTTCATGTATCTAATCACCTTACATTTCAAATTTCCATGTGAAACTTAGTCAGTTTTATTATTTTATCATAGAAAGAGCTGTTGGAGTATGAATGGGGAGAAAAGTAGTTTAGATGAGAGATACATATCTCATTTTAAAAACGTGTCGTTGTCCGTTATACCTTTTCAATAAAAAAGCTGTAGATCGATTTTCTACAGCTTCAATACGCACCTGAATTTTCCTGGCAACACCCATTATCATACGAACTAAAATAACACTACATCTTGAGAATTCCCCGGTAACTCAAGAGTATAGAGAATGAGTCAAAATTTATTCTCTCGGCTCATTTGGCTCTAACTATTACTTGCCTGTTTCAGCAAAACAAATCTCCTTTAGCACGTGTTATGAAATAATGAGTAACCAAATATACAAACCAGCAAGCGTAATAAACAGTGTCGGAATAGTTAAGATAATACCCGTTTTAAGATACGTTCCCCATGAAATCTTCACGCCTTTTGTCGAAAGAACATGAAGCCATAAAAGCGTCGCTAAAGAGCCAATCGGGGTAATTTTCGGGCCTAAATCCGATCCAATGACATTTGCATAAATCAACGCTTCCTTGATTGTTCCAGCTGCGTGTGTTGCATCGATTGCTAGTGCATCAATCATAACTGTTGGCATATTGTTCATAATCGATGAAAGAATAGCCGCAGTGAATCCCATACCGATTGTTGCTGCAAACAGTCCATGGCTAGCCGTTGCTTGTATCACGTCAGCCAAAATTTCTGTTAAACCAGCATTACGCACGCCGTATACAACGACATACATGCCGATCGAGAAAAAGACAATCGCCCATGGAGCTCCCTTTAACACTTTTTTTGTGTGAACCGCTCGGCTTTTTTTGGCCATCATTAAAAACAGGATAGCAATAATACCTGCGATGATAGAAACAGGGACGCTAAAGAATTCTCCAATTAAATATCCTAGTACTAACAAAACTAAGACAATTCCGGACAGCCGGAACATTTTCTCATCTTTGATGGCATCCACTGGCTTCTGCAAATCTGCTACATTGTATTTCTTAGGAATTCTTTTGCGGAAATACACATACAAGACCATAATACTCGCAAACAGAGAAACCAAATCTGGAACAATCATGCGTGATACAAATTCAGAAAAGCTAATACCAAAGAAGTCGGCTGATACGATATTCACTAAGTTACTAACAACAAGGGGCAGCGACGTTGTATCCGCAATAAATCCACTTGCGATAATAAACGGAAAAACCATTTTATCGTCGAACTTTAACGCCCGAACCATGGCTAAGACAATAGGTGTTAAAATCAAAGCTGCTCCGTCATTAGCAAATAGCGCTGCTACAACAGCTCCAAGAAGAGACACGTAAACAAACATACGCACGCCGTTCCCTCCTGCAGCTCTAGCCATATGAAGCGCTGCCCATTCAAAGAAACCAATTTCATCTAAAATTAAAGAAATAATAATAATAGCGATAAACGTAAGAGTCGCATTCCACACAATGCTGGTTACCTCAAGAACATCTTGAAAATCAACAACGCCTGCCAGTAAAGCAAGAATTGCTCCCCCGCAAGCCGACCAACCGATTGATAAATTCTTCGGCTGCCAAATGACAAAAATTAATGTTACTAAAAAAATCAATGATGCTAGTACAACTGATGTCACTTTTTAAACCTCCAATTATTCACAACAACTAATACGTAGTCCTTGTTTTTCTAGCTCTTTTAAGCGTTCGTCCTGACTTGGTACAGATTCAAGTATGCCAAGAACAAACTCATAGTACTGGCTTTCTTTATTAAGAGAATAAAAAATCCATTGCCCTTTTCTTCTTTCTTTCACAAGCTCAGCATCTCTTAATTTTCGTAAATGCTGACTAATTGAAGGTTGGCTAGCTTGATAGATATCCACGAACTCACACACACAGCATTCATTGTTCTCTATTAATTTCACCATCGAAAGCCTTGTTTTATCTCCCAATAATTTTAAGATTTGGGCTGCCTTTTCAATACTATCTATAGATTTTGTACTCATTAATGAACACCTCCTACTCCATTTCAATTGATATATAATAATGGGCTGATGTATTAATGTTCATTACTATAATTGATTTCTAAATTATTTACAATTTTTTTAGCGAAATGCAATGGATAAAATATGAAGAATAATGACTGGGTCTGATTCTTAGGCTTTGTTTTAATAGATGTAATTTATATATTTGATAATTATCATCGGTTTTCATCATGAGCTTCATCCTGATAGCTCCCCGCAACTGTCCTTTTATAATGTCTTATCTTTTTGAAATTCATGAAATCTTGTTGAGCTGTCTTTTCATTTAAACTTTGTTACAAAAATCTACACCTTAATTGTTAGACTATAACTAGCAACTAAGGTGTAGATTTTTAATTAATCGGCTTATTTTAGAACTCGCTTCGCTTTTTCTCTTTTTTGTAAGAAAATAGAGGCACTAATCCAAGAAGTAATCGGAATAATAATGGCTACACCAATACCTCCGCTTAAAATAGAAATGACTTCTGCACAAAAAGTTTTCGAATTGATAATATCTCCAAACGAATACGACAATCTCTTAAACCATATAATTAAAGTCAAATAACCGCCTACAAAAGCAAAATACAGTGTATTGGTTGTGGTGCCCAAAATATCTCTTCCGATTTTTAAACCAGAATGGAAGAGATTTTTTTTAGTTACGGACGGATCATGAACAAATAATTCATTCATAGAAGATGAAATAGATAGCGAAATATCAATGATCGCTCCTATAGCACCCATAATAATTGTACAAATGGCTATTTTAGCAAAGTCAATTCCAACATAAAGTGAAAAAGCGTTAATTTCTTCTTCCTGTTCTTCTCCAAATCCTTGAATCAGTGCATGATGTTCAGTGATAAAAATAAAAAGTACTAAAACGGCTAAGGTAAGAATCGTTGAAACAAACGCAGCAAGCGTTTTATTATTGAATTTATTGATATAAAATAAATTAATGCAGCTAATGATTGTACAAGCGATCAACGTCACAATAATCGTACTTTTTATAGACAGCATAAAGAGAATGGTTAAAAAAACAACGCCAAAATTCAAAAACAGAGCAAGGAACGATCTAATTCCTTTTTTCCCGCCCACAATACTCATAAGGATAAATAAAATAAGAGCAAGCGATAGTAAAACGTTCACTTTCTTTTCCCCTTCCTAAAAATAAAAAGAATCGAAAGATAGAGTGTAATGGGAATCGTTAAAACAATGCCAATGCTGCCAGTAAGAGCACGGATTAACTCTAACGAGAAATTCATCGAAAACGTGTATCCTAAAGGAGAGCCATTTTTCAAATAAAGAAGAACCATTGGGATTGTTCCGCTTATATATGAAAAAAATAAAATATTCGTCATCGCTCCCATGATGTCTCCGCCAATTTCCTTGCCAGATTTCAGTAAGTCCTTGTGTGTTATCTCTTTATTCTTTTCATATAGTTCATAGACAGAAGAAGTAATCGTAATCGCTACATCCATAACAGCTCCTAAAGATCCTATTAATACCTCACTCATAAATATTTTTTGAGGAGGAATCGTCACAAACTCCATTCCTTCATAATGAAGGCCATTAGAATCTGTTAGTTGCATGACACCATACGCAATTAAAAGAGAAACAAATGTACCTATTAAAGTTGAAATAATCGCTACATGCGTTTTTTCTTTATTACCGCTTACTAATAATAAAGAAATAACTGTAAAGAGAACGACAGCTACAATACATACAGCTAACAAGCTCACATTCCCTAGTGCTAAATATACATTGAGGGCCCCGATTAAAAGGACAATATTAATAAATAAGCTAATGATTGAATAAAAACCTTGTTTTCTTCCAATAGCCAGCAAAATTAATACAAATAAACCCGCGACAGCGGTAACCTGCTTGTCCCGCTTCACTCCTTCAATCGTTCCGTTTAGAGCATGCTGTGAATTCTTTTCTAAGGAGACAAACAGATCTGTCCCTACAGTGTACTTTTGATCATAAGCACCTGAGTATGAGTACGTATTCTCTAAATGGATAAGCTTTCCTTTATATTTTCCGTTCATTATTTTAGCAACAATTTTCTGAGAATATACGGTATCTTTGTTATGATTTAAATCAGCAGATTTGTTTTGTTCTACAACATTCGTCTTCACTACCTCAGCTATCGGTTTTTTATAAAGAGAATAATTGTGGTTTGTTAAAAACAGGGCTACACACAAACAGCAAATTCCTAGTATGTATATAGAGATTTGCTTACGTGATGATTTACTGGACTTTACTTTCAAAAAAAGATTCCTTATATGCTGAGAATACAGAGGAGACATAACATACTTTCCTTTCTGGTTATCATTTGAACGCATGGCTTTTGAACATGAAGAGACTGCAAAGAGGTCTAAATTCCTTTGCAGTCTTTTCATTCATTTATTATGAGCGTTGTACAGCAAGACATACTGTAGGTAGAAAAGACGCTCAAACCTACCGTTTTTCACATTCCGTACTGTATCAGAGAAAAATGAAATTATAGTGAAAATATAGAACAATCTATCCACTTCACTAGTTTTTTATGACTATTTTATATAATCATAGGAATATAAAAACAAATAGAGAATTGCCTGCGCTATAATAAATTGACTTTATAGCTACAGTTATAAAACTCATGAAAAGCGACAAATAGTTGCTAAAACAAGGAGGTTATTTCATGTTAACGAAAAAAACACTTGTCATGCTTTCTACTCTCACGCTTGTAACAACATGCGTATCATTCAGCACTCCAACTGCTGGAGCAGCTGCTAAAGATACCTACTCACAAAAAATTGAAGCTAAAGCAGAAACAAGGCCTACGCTTCGTAAAGGTTCTAACTCTAGCTATGTAAGAGACTTACAGCAAAGCTTAAAAGATGTGAAGTATAACACATCAGTTGATGGAATTTTTGGTACGCAAACACAAAATGTAGTAAAAGAATTTCAAATCGATCACAGCTTGTCTCCAGATGGTATTGTTGGCCCCTTAACATGGGCAGCTTTAGATGAGAACAAGGTAGAAAGAAAGCAATTTCCTGTCAGTACAGCTATTACATTCGGTAAAAAAGAATTGGGTGAAAATATTGTCTTCAGTACAGACGACCGCTTACGGAAAGATAACAACGATAAAGCTTACTATAGATTCGTAGCAAAAAATAAAGACTGGATGGATCAAGGGGGATCAGGTACCATAGGGTGGTATCATATTTACAAAAATGGAGATGTGATTGAAGCATCCAATTAAATCTATTTACAGATAACGGTTCGAAAAAAGCTTTTATAATCACTCTTTTGAGTGATTTACTACTCGTCTTACACAATGCTAAAATTTAAAAACATCATTCCGTAGGTATTTTACTTGAACAAGAACAGCTTTTTCTCCCCACAGCTGTTCTTGTTATTTTTTTAAGCAAAAATACCAAAAGCAGCATGTGAACATTCCACACGCTGCTTTTTTCGATTACAGGACTACTCTGCGGGTCGAGGCCCTGCTTCGCGCCCTGAGCTTTCTACCGTTAGTATTGGCCGAACAGTGACATCTTCATTTACGCGGATTTGGCAAGATAAGCGCAAATGATCTTCAATTGAACTTTCTGAGTATGCATTTTTCTCTGCATTTGTTAAATCACAATATTCGCCTTCGAGCACTTCTACCCTGCAAGTCGTACATTTGGCTTTCCCGCCGCACCGATGAAGAATATTTATACCATTGTCTTCGAGTGCCAAGACAAGCTTTTTTCCTTTTTCCACTTCAAAACTTCCGTATCCCAAAACAGTTACTCTTGGCATGTACCTCCCTCTTTCCCTCTACTGTGTACAAGCGATTTGAATTACACTATATGCAGTTTCTTTTTATTGCATGCCTGTAATAAGTTGCAATCCATTATTTCTACTGATTGCGACATCTGTTTGTACGTTACAAACCCCTTTTACACGCCTAAATCCAATTAAGAAGACCATCGTTTTGTAATACGGCAACTAAAACTACAATCCCAAGTATAATAACAGGTATCAGTGCTTTTAAAATTTGATACTTAGATAATTCTATGCGTTGAGGCTCCTTTAACAAATGACTTTGATTTAACTCAGTATTGTTTTCACTTTCTTTATGATTCATGTTCCTCTGCCTTTCTATTTTTTATAGTGCGGTTCATATCTACTTCTGCCGAAATAACAAAAGTAGACACAAAATTTCTTCATAAAAACCATCTTAACCTTTTTAAGAACATGTTATACTAACAATTCTATTTTAAAATAAGCCCCTATCATATGTTTCAGACAAACAAATTTACCTTATTTCCCTTCTTAATAGCATTTCAAATCGGCAGACTAGGCTTTTCACATCACTATCGTTATTTATAATTAAAAGAGGCTGGGACAAAAGTATTTTAGCCAAAGAAATATCCGCACACTTAATCGAGATTATTAATTAATTGTGCGGCCTTTTTTCGTTGTTATGGTAAACGTAGGTTTAATGTGTTAGTTGCTTCTAGCTGTTGATTGGAGGGCAAGGCGAAGACTCCTGCGGGAAAAGCGGAATAGGTGAGACCCCGCAGGAGCGTAAGCGACGAGGAGGCTCATCGGCCGCCCGCGGAAAGCGAAGCCTTGCACGAAAATCAACAGCGGTGTAACAAGCAATCCATACCAGATCATTTATCTAATTTATTAGTCTTTAGATTGAATTGATTTAGTTATGTCTCAATCTCTTGTATGTTGGTTTTTCGGAATCTTAATTTGTTTAATATCTCCTAGCACGTAAATATAAAACATTAAGCCTAGCAACAATACAATTCCTGCTACAATAAAGCTTAGATCAAAAGAACCAGTTTTATCCAAAAGATATCCCGTTAAAGCTGTAGCTATAATTCCTCCAAACAAATTATTAGCTAAATTAACAATAGAACTGAGAAGGGAAATAGAGCCTGCAGGCGCAATTTCCGCAGAAATAGACCAGCCGATTGGTGCAGTTGCAGATATACCTGCCAGTCCAATCGAGATACAAATCATTGCTACGACGACACTATTGGTGAAAATAGATCCTAAAAAAACAAACCCTAAGCATAATCCTACAACAATAATCGTGCGATATACTTTTTGACTGTTATATCCTTTTTTTATGAGGTAATCAACAAGCCACCCGCCAACTAAAATGCCAGCAAATGTAGCAATTAGCCAAGGTACTGCCGTAAGCAGACCCGATGACATGATATCCATACCATATTTTTCTTTTAAAAAAGTTGGCAGCCACGTTAACAGTAAGTTAAACGTATATCCATAGCCTGTAAACCCAATCATTAGCCCCCAGACTTTTCGATTCGTAAATAATACTTTTAAGGTATGTAAAAATTTTGATGTTTGCTCATCGTTCGCATTTAGATTATTTTCTTGAATATACTTCAACTCATCATCTGATATGCGTCTATGCTTTTCTGGTTTTTCGTAATAAAACCAAAACAGCAGCGTAAACAGCACGTTTATAATTCCAATGGATAAAAATGCTGTGCGCCAATCAAATTTGGTGATGAGAAACGCTACAAGAGGCGCGCCAAGTACATTTGAAAATTTGGCCGCTGAATCAAACAAAGAATTTGGTAAGCTTCTTTCGTCTGGAGGAAACCATAGCGACGTAGCTTTTGACGCTGCCGGAAAAGCTGAAGCACTCATTATTCCTATTAAAAACCGGACGATATAGAGAAGAAGTTTTCCTTGCAAAAAAGCCATCGACATCGTTAATAAACTCCAAATCACCATACCAACTCTTGTCACCCATGCTACTCCGAACCGATCAAGCAAGCTTCCGGCAGGTATTTGCATGAGCGTATAAGAATACGTATAAATAGAAAAGACAATTCCGAGCTCTGTTCCCGTTAAGTGAAATGCATCTTGTATTGCAGGAGCGGCCACTGACACCGCTACACGATCAAAATAATTTAAAATAATCATACTGCTTAACAAAGATGAAATGAACCATCGTGTGCGTCCTGTTCGCTTTACTGTATGTTCACTCATAACTAGCTCCTTTCATCAGTAGTTTGGTCGTTTTATTACCGTAGCATTCTACTTAATACCACAACTTCTGTTGAAAGAAACATGAGTTTTCTTCATACATCATGTAAGAAATTCATCATTATAAAACATAAAACAAGAAGCAAACAAAAAAGCCTAAGAATAAATCTATTCCTAGGCTTTTCTCGCTAACAGTCTATTTGGTTGAAAGTTCACTTTCGGTTACCCACTTGTGATTTTTCATTTTCTCTCCGCCTGTAGTCGGTGTATAGTCTACCATATATACCGTTGTTTTTTCGGCTGAATCAATCGTTGCTTTTGCGCCTTTCATACCTTTCATATGATCTGCTTCAAGCGTTACTTCGCTACCTGGCTTTAACTGCTTGTTACCCGCACCTTTTATTTCTTCTTGAATAACCCACTTATGATTTTTTACTTTTTTTCCATCAGTCTTTGGCGTATACGAAACGGTATAAGCCGTAGTGTCGTAAGCACCAACAATCGTTGCTTCAGCCCCGTTCATGCCTTTCATATGATCAGCTTTCATAACGGCTTTATCCCCAACTTTATATGTTGGATTCTCAGCTTTCTTTAATCCTTTTGGAACCTCTCCTGAACTAGAGTGATTCATCTCTGAGTGGTCATGCATGGATTCGTTTTTGTCAGCTGAAGGCTTTTCATGACTAGAATCGTTTCCGCATCCGCTTAGTCCAATAATGACAGATGCACCAAGAATAAATAGCTGTTTTTTCATGACAGTCCCTCTTTTCCACATAATAAATTTTAAAATGAAGAATCATTTAATCCTTAGAAACAACTTATCTTTGCATACTCTTCTTCTTTTCTTTATTGTAGCCACACTTTGTGCAGATTTTGTGAAGATGAGGGTAATTTGGTACGAAGAATTCCTGTGCCTAAAAAAGGCCTTCGTATGAAACACTTACTACAAGGAAAAAGTATAAAAATAAAAGGAGGAAAGAAACATGCCAAAAATACGCTTTGCTCTATCCTCACGCTTACTTGTAGTTAGCTTGGTGATTGGAGCTCCTTTTGCTTCCGCACACTCCCCGCTCTCACCTAACGTACAAAAGATAGAAGTAACGTCCATTAAAATGAAAACGCTCAAAACTTTTATCGATGAACAAGATATGAATGCATTCACCAACAGTATAAAAAAAGCACAGCGCATGAAACTTCTCTTGGATGAAGAATCTGCTGGGAGCATTGATTGCAAAATGACCATTACCTATGGAGACGGTTCTAGCCGTCGTTATTTCATTTGGATTATGGATGATGGACGAGATGTGTTAATTGCTCATCAAAAGCATCCCGAGGACCTTCATCTTAAAGGGTATGAATTAAACCAAAAAAATTCCTTGCACCTAACAAAGCTGCTAAAGAATATTCTTTAGCAGCTTTGTTTTTACATCACTTTCACCGAAAATGGCTTGGTGACTCCAATATTTTTCACTTTATATTTCCCACACAGCATATACTGCTATTACTGTAAGCACGTACAAAATAGCTGAAATGATCCACTTTTTCATACCTTATAGCCTCACTCTCTGCAATCGCAGTGCATTTAATACAACGGATACAGAACTAAAAGCCATCGCTGCTCCAGCAACCCAAGGTGCTAACAGCCCAACTGCTGCAATTGGAATACCGAGCGTGTTGTAACCCATTGCCCAGAATAAGTTTTTTTTGATATTAGAGATCGTTTTTCTACTCATTTCAATTGCATCTGCAATGCTCATCAAGTCTCCTCGCATCAGCGTAATATCAGCGGCTTCCATCGCTACATCCGTTCCTGTTCCGATGGCCATTCCAATATCAGCTAACGCAAGTGCAGGAGCATCATTAATACCGTCTCCTACCATTGCGACTTTTTTACCTTGCTGCTGAAGCTTTTTCACTTCTTCTGCTTTGCCTTCTGGTAATACTTCTGCTATAACGTGCTCAATACCGGCTTGCATCGCAATAGCCTGAGCTGTTTGACGATTATCTCCTGTAATCATCATCACTTCTAAGCCCATCTCTTTCAACCTAGAAACTGCTTCTTTAGAAGTCGCTTTAATGGTGTCTGCAACAGCAAGCATGCCGGCATATTTTCCGTCAAGAGCAACGAGCATAGCCGTTTTTCCTTCTCGTTCTAAATTTGTCATTTCTTCTAAAGCTGCATCAATGTTCACTTTATGTTGGTTCATAAGCTTTCTTGTTCCCACTAACAGCTCTCGTTCTTGTACAGTTGCTTTTACTCCATACCCTGGAATAGCTTCAAAAGATAAAGGATCTTGAACCTCTATACCTTTATTTTTTATACCTGCTACGAGTGCTTGAGCTAGAGGATGCTCTGATAAACGCTCAGCCGATGCAACTAACTGTAATAGCTCATTTTCTTTATACCCTTGTGCAATACGTACATCAGTTAACTCGGGAGTTCCATTTGTAACAGTTCCCGTTTTATCTAAAAGAACCGTATCGATTTTATGCGTTGCTTCTAAATGCTCGCCGCCTTTGAACAAAATACCAAATTCTGCGGCGCGGCCCGACCCGGCCATAATGGAAGTTGGAGTAGCTAAGCCTAACGCGCATGGACATGCAATTACTAATACGGCAATAAGCTTCTCTAAAGCCGGTGTAAATTCGCCAGGCACAATCCAAATATACCAAACAAAGAAAGTAAGAAGAGCAATTCCAACCACAATTGGCACGAATATACCTGAAATATAGTCAGCTAATCGCTGAATAGGCGCTTTAGAACCCTGCGCTTCTTCTACTACTTTAATAATTTGCGCAAGCGCCGTCTCTCTTCCAACGTTCGTAGCTTTTATTTTTAGAAAACCATTTTTATTGAGTGTGGCTCCAATTACTTTATCTCCAATGTTTTTATCTACTGGTACGCTTTCACCTGTCAGCATGGACTCATCTAAAGCCGATTGTCCTTCAATAATCTCTCCATCTACAGGTACTTTTTCACCAGGTTTAATAAAAATAACTTCGCCTTTTTGCACTTCTTCCACTGGAATTTCAACTTCCGCTCCGTCCCTTACTACAACAGCCGTTTTAGCTTGTAAACCCATCATCTTTTTAATTGCTTCTGAAGAACGGCCTTTGGCATTTGCTTCAAATAATTTTCCTAAAAGAATCAGCGTAATTAATATAGCGCTCGTTTCATAGTAAAGCTGATCCGTATGAGCAGATGAGCCAAGCGATTTAAGAGAAGAGTATAAACTATAGAAATAAGCTGCGCTTGTGCCTAGTGCTACTAAAACATCCATGTTGGCACTTTTGTTACGCAGAGCTTTAAATGCACCTACATAAAATTGCTTCCCTACCACGAATTGAACAGGCGTAGCTAAAGCGAGCTGAACCCATGGATTCATCAGCATATGAGGTAAAGGAATAAACGATGTAAACGTAAAATGGCTAACCATTGCCCATAATAACGGTACGCTTAAAATAAACGAAAACCAAAACTTCCCTTTTTGTTTACTCAGTTCTTTTTCTCGGTAGCTTTGCTCTTCTTCTTTTTCTTCCGACTTTAGCTTTGCTCCGTATCCAAGTTTTTCAACTCGCTGCGTTATATCTTGGGAAGCTATTTGAGAAGGGCTGTATTCAACAGAAGCCGTTTCTAAAGCAAGGTTAACTGTTGCCTTTGTCACGCCTTCTAATTTGTTTAACCCTTTTTCAATACGAGTCGAACAAGCGGCGCACGTCATGCCCGTAATAGTAAATTCCGCTTTTTCGCTTACAACTCCGTACCCAAGCTTTTCGATTTTTTCTTCAAAGGCCTGTGGATTTGTTTTAGCCGGATCAAATATGATAGTAGATCTTTCTAAAGCCAAATTCACGCTTGCTTCTTTTACACCTTCTATTTTTTTTAATCCTTTTTCAATTCGGTTAGAACACGCTGCACATGTCATACCCGTAATTTGCAAGGTGGCTTCTTTTTGTTTATCACTCATCACGTTTCGCCTCCTGTTATATACCTGTAAGGGGTATATATTTTTCCTAAATCAAGCGTGCGAAGGTATTCGCACGCGATGCTGTTTATGCTACGTCATAACCTTGGTCATCAATAGCTTCTTTAATATCTTCGACCGTTACTTGACTTGGATCAAATGCAACTGTTACTTTTGCATCTTCTAAGCTTACTTTTACGCTTTTAACGCCATTAAGTTCACCTACGCCTCCTTCAACAGCTTTGACGCAATGACCGCAAGACATTCCTTGTACTGATAATGTTACGTTTTCCATTTCTAGCATCTCCTTTATTTCATTAATCGTTTAATAGTTGTTAATAATTCATCCACTACTTCTTCATCACCATCTTGCACACGTTCTACAATGCAATGCTTCAAGTGACCTTCAAGCAAAATTTTACTTACACTATTTAAAGCAGACTGCGCAGCTGCGATTTGAGTAATCACGTCGTCACAATACGTATCTTTTTCAATTAATCCTTTAATTCCTCGAATTTGTCCTTCAATTCGATTTAATCGGCTTGTTAGATTTTTTTTCACTTCTGGAGAATGGTGACTTTTTCTTTCACTATTTATCGTACAACATTTTTCTTCACTATTCATGTGATTCGCTTCGACCATCTAACATCCTCCCTTCATGACTCCATCATACTATACCCCCCTACCCTATGTAAAGAGAAAAGGTCACTTCTGCTTACTTATCTTTTCACCAATTTCGATAGCTATGCTCATATCATTTTCAACTAACATCAACCCACTTATAGCCTATTCCCCATACGGTTTGCAAGTATTCGTCTACAGGAAAGCCCGCTTTTCTAAGCTTATCCCGAACATTTCGCACATGAGAGTCAATAGTACGGTCTCCAATCTCCGCCTCATATCCCCACACTAACACAAGCAAGTCGTCTCGGCTGAACACACGGTTTAAATGCTGAAGAAGTAACCCCACTAATTCAAACTCTTTAGGCGTCACTTGAATCTGCTGATTTTTATATTGTAATACGTGGTCTGCCTTGCTCCATGCTACCCCTTTGTAGGTGATTTCGTGTTTTTCCTTTAACGAACGTCTAAGAACCGCACTGATGCGTGCAACCAATTCTTCTTCGCTAAACGGTTTAGTAATATAGTCGTCTGCCCCTATATTTAACCCTTTTACTACATCTAATGTTTGGCTGCGGGCTGTGAGCATAATGACCGGTAGATCAGACATTTTCCTTACTTCTTGGCAAATCTCCCACCCATCTCTGCTTGGCATCATAATATCTAATAACATCAAATCTGCTTTGTTACCTTCATAAAGATAGCGTAGCGCTTCTGTGCCTGTTTCAAATTTTATACATGTAAATCCATTTGGCAGTAGATAAAGTTCTAGTAAATCTAGCATCCTTACTTCATCATCCACTAATAAAATGGTTGTCATCCTATCCATCCTCTCTTAATACAATCTCTACAGTCGTTCCTTTTCCGGTCTCGCTTGTGATTGTTATTTCCCCTCCATGAGCTTCTACAATCTCTTTTACAATTGATAAGCCTAATCCGTATCCTCCGCTTTTTCTCGAGCGGGATTTTTCTACTCGATACAGCTTGTCAAATATATAGGGTAGATCTTTTTCTGGAATACCTATCCCTTGATCTTTAAGGGTTATTGTCAATGATCTAGCTGATTTTTTTACAATTAAATCAATTTTGGTCCCTTCTTTTGAATATTTCATTGCATTATCAAGTAAATTGATAATCACTTGCTTAAATCTTTCAGGATCTAGTGGAATGTAAAGGCCTTGAGGGCAGCTTATGTCCAGCTCCATCTCTTTTTCTTTTAAAGCTAAATTAAAGTGCGCGCATATGGTGTGCAAATATGTAGCTAGTTCTACTTTTTGTTTTTGAATAAAAAATGTATGCTGATCCAGCTGCGCCAGCTGAAACAAATCTTTGACTAACTGTGAAATTCTTTCCGCTTCTTCTTCCACAATAGCAAGGTATTTATCACGTTCTTCCGGTCGATTAGAAGGTCGTTTTGCTACGTCCGCATAGCCCTTTAAATACATCAAAGGAGTTTGAAGTTCATGTGAAATGCTGCCTAAAAATTCATTTCTCTCTTTTCTTAACCGCTGCAGCTCATTAGCTAGCAACTGAATGGACATTCCTAATTGTCCGAGTTCATCTCTTGAATGAGCACCCAGTTTCACAGACAAATCTCCTTGACTCAGCTTCTCTGTTGCTTTTTTCATCTTGATCAAAGGAGCGGTTATAAATTTAGACAGGGCAAAAATAGTCACAATCGAAAATAAAATGGAAACAGCTCCCGCTACGTAAAAATGATGCTGAAGCCTCGCAATCATTTCGTGAATATCATTTGTGTTTTTGAACATATAAACCGTTCCGAACTGCTGATGGCCTTTTTTAATAGGTGATGCTGTGGCGATATAAGGTTTACTTTTCCAATCGCCTTGCATAATTTCACCTTTGTATGTAAGAGACTTTCCTTTCCATTCTTCTACTGCTTTTCTTGCACCTCGAATTAAAGGCCTAGACGAACTAATAATTTTCCCTGATTTATCTGTTATGACAACATCAGTTTCTGCTTCAGATTCCATCAGTGCAACATGGTTAAGCGTAGCCGAATCATGATGCTTTTCCAATACTTCACGGTGACTGTTTCCTCTTAGACGCAAGCTTTGTAGTTCCTCTGAAATTCTTGTATTGGCAAGACCGCTATATAAGTAAAAAAAGAGAGCGGCTTCAATTAGTAAAATGAACATTAAAAACAAGAGTCCAAGCTTAATAGAAATTCTATTCATTTATTCACATCCCTTGCTTTAATTATAGAAGTAATAATTGAAGAAACTGTGCAGAATAAAACATACATGATTAAATAACCATTATTCTCTGACAGTTTACCACAGGTATCTGACAGCGTAGCGTATGAAGTACATTTATCACACAGCAAATTTCCAATTTACTAAGCGCGCAGCACTACATGATCCAAAAGCAAAAAGCATGTTCTCGTAGGAGAACATGCTTTTTATTTAACAATAATAACAGGACATTCTGCTGATTGAGCCACTTCGTGACTTACACTGCCTAAAAATGTCTCTTTAACAAAGCCCTTTCCTTGACTTCCTATTACAATGACGTCTTGTTGATTGTCATGTGCGTATTCGATAATTTTCTTTGAAGCTGTGCCTTCTAAACCGTATGCCTCATACGGAATACCTGATTGAGTTAAATGATTGTGAGCTTCAGATAAAATATCGCGGTTTTCTTCTTCTATCAGTGCGTCTAAGTCAACGCTAAAAACAGGCTGCTGCAAGTGAATTCTTTCCTTAATATGTACAATTGTCAGCTTATTAGCATTTACGCTTTTAGCTAGTTTACTTGCATGTTGAAGAGCACGAATAGAAGGTGCGGAACCATCAAAGGCGACTAAGATTTTTTTATACATATAAAGAACCCTCTCTCTTTTTGTTCTTTCATGATGCGTTACCATCTAGATGCTGTAGATGATAAAGCAAAAAATAATAAAGTAAGAGACTTCTTGATTTTTGCTTTATCATCCATACTATACTTTTACCGCTTTCAGAAGAAACAAAACATTTATCCGTTTTTTTCCATATAAAAAGCCTTTGCTCACTAAAAGCAAAGGCTGATTGTTTATTTTGGTAGATTATTTAACAAACTTCTTTTAACTCTTCAGTTAAACGTAAAAAAGTTTCTTTATCTCTTTTTTCTAAAGACTGATCGATCTGCAGTAAAAGCTGTGCTTTTTTAAAGTCACGAAGAGATTTATTTAATACTAATTGAGCTGCTGTCGCATCTGATACTTTTACTTCTTCTCGTGTCATTTTGCGGGACGTATAGTTTTCCATTACAAGTCAACTCCTCATCCTTTTCGTTATTATATAAGAAATCATATAATTATTCAAATATTTTTTCTTATCTTTCATTTTAAATTTGACCCACAAAAAAACGGCAGCCAATCTATAAAGATTGATTGCCGCTTGTCATTATAACCACTCTGGGCGTGAAGAACCTCGAGGGACCAGAACCGTCGTATATCACTTGTGCGAACAAATAATTTGTTTCATAGACGAACAAAAGCGCTTTATGTTTTTTACATAAAACGCTCTTGTCCTACTTCTTATTTTCTTTTTTGAACTACTTTTCGACTGGTTTTTTTAATGCATGTAAATTTTCTTCTGCAGAAAGCATGACTTGGTTCATAATATCTTCTGCATCTTTAATTGCTTGATTATAAAAGTAAGGGCCGATATGCTCTTTAATAAACTCTAATACATTTTCCGCTGCAAATTCACTTATTTCTTCATCTCGTTCGTTATAAAAGAACGTTTGAATTTCATCCAGCATTTTATCTTTGTCTTCTTTTGAAAAATTAATAAACATAACCAAAACTCCTCTTTACATTGATATCTGTCTATCTGACATCATAGCAAGAGGAGCCGAGAAAATGCAGTCTTTTTTTCTCATTGTTTTTGTGTACAATGTTTATGCTAATTTAAATCAGCTAGAAACTCTCATAGCCGTTTTTTCTTTTATACCGCTTGAGCGCTTTTTCATATCCTGTAAAATCTCTAGATATCTCTTCTCAGTTAACTCATATTTTGCGAGTGGAACAAGTGATAACAAGCAGAGAATACCCGGAATCATCGTAAAGATTAAAGCGATCCAAATGAGTGTGCTATGGGACTGGATTTGATTTGGCACATATCCTACTGCTGAAAGAATATACCCACCTACTGCTCCTCCCATTGCTGAAGCAACCTTCGTTTTGAAGATATTCGTAGAAAATACCATTCCTTCTGCTCGGTTCCCGGTTTTCCATTCGCCGTATTCTACACAGTCAGCAAGCATAGATGTTTGAGCAATGTTGCTAACTCCACCGCCGAAAGAAGCTAAAAAGCTTAAAACCATCACCGGCATAACGTGAAAACCAGTTACAAACATTGTGATAGTGGCTACAGCATTTAGCGCAATTCCCCATATCGCTGCGCGTTTCTTTCCAAATTTATTTGAAATAAAAGGAGACGCGATCGCTCCTAAAATTTGTGCTGTAAAAAATAAGGTTAAATAAAGAGACGCGATATTCTCTGCATTTAAATTATATTTAAAATAGTAAATAGAAAAAGTAGTTCGAATCGTTAAAATCGTTTCTACTAAAAGCATCGAGAAGATCAGATAGCGCAGCGGTTTATTTTGAATAAATAAGTTCCAAACTGCTTTTGGCGTCTGCTTTTCCTGTCTTTTTACAGTATAGGTTTCTTTTACTCCTGAAAATGTAATAATCATTGTAATCATTAAGATACACGCATAAATAAGACTAAGTATAAACCAATTTCCGAAATAATGAGCTAATGGAAGAGTTAATAAACTAGCAAACAAAGAGCCTACTGCTGCAATTGTTCTAGGGAAAGCTACTACTTTATTTCGTTCTTTTACATCTTGTGTAATGGTTGCCGAAAGCGACCAATAGGGAATATCCATGATGGCAAAACTTGTTCCCCATGCGATATAGGTGATATAGGCATAAATTAATTTTCCTGTATGAGAAAGATCTGGACTAATAAAACAAGCGACTGTAGCAACGGCTGCAAAAAATCCGCCTATTAAAAGATAAGGCCTAAACTTACCAAATCTCGTTTCTGTATTATCAACAATCATTCCAATAATAATGTCTGCAATTCCATCCCATATCCTAGCGATAAGAAATAAAGTTCCTACAGCTGCGGCATTTAATCCTACACTATCTGTATAAAAAATCATTAAATATGTACTTGTTAATGCATAAATAATATTGTTTCCAAAACTCCCCATTCCGTATGATAATACGGTTTTCAGAGAAACTTTTGACTGTACCCCCATGCTCATATAACCTAACTCCCTTCTCCTATAAAACGCTTTCATATCATTGGTGTCTAGAATCTCAGTATTTCATGAGATTCTAGTCTTCTGTTACTGATGCCTATTTTCCACAACGCGACTTTCGTAAGGCTGCAGGACAATATCTTTAAATACTTTTACTTCTTGGGTATGATTCATTAGAAAGTAGTAACTCTTCTCTCCCAGCTTTCGAGGATATACTTCAATTCCCTCTTCACTTTCTGTATGCTCAATATGCTGTTGTTTCACAATATCAAGCGCAATTTTTTCAAAAGTCTGTTCCTCAATTCCACAGCCTACATAATAAACCGTTCCGCGACCAAACTGATTTTTTGTTACAGCCGCTTGATTATAAAATGGATTATCATATTCATACAGCACTTCAGCTGTTACAGGCGTGATAATATCTCTTCACACGGAGGCACTTGCTTGTTCTCCTTCATACTGTCCTTTTCCTTTAATGGATGCTTTTTGAGTAGAAGACAGTGCTTCCACTTCATGAATTTCAATCTCTGTCTTTTCTTTTACGTATCCCGGCAGCGTCTGTTTAAAATGAATATTATTTTGTTTGTCTTTCATACCGGTTCTGAAAGTAAAAATGATTACGCCGCCGTTTTCTGTAAATTCAGTAAATCTATCACCTAGTTCTTCATCAATTATTTGCAAAGCCGGAAAAGTTGCAGTAGGAGTACCAAATATAACATCAATATTCTGTTTTTTGAGCTTTTTGATAACGCTATCAAAAAAGGAAAAGTCATATTTCCCTTCTTTAGGCTCCATAAGATGCCAAGCGAACTCTCCTATTCTCACCATGTTTGATCCCAACTCTTTAATGCCTTGGATATCTTCTTCTATCATATTCTCTGCCAATGTTCAGGGTAATAATTGACACCGATGTACATTTTTCTCTACTCCTATCTATTCTTTTATTTCATTACATGAACGATTTGCTGCTAATTGTTAAGGTATCCTCGGAAACAGTGATCAAAAGCAAAAAAATCACATTTTCTTTCTTCATAAATAAATCTCTATCTAACTTTCGACATACATATTTCTCAATCTTATAAAACGCTTACAAGTTTATTTTATGAACTTTATTTAAAATATTCAATGGTAAAAAAATAGAGAAAAATATCCTTTTTTTGCTCTTTATTAAAATAAAGAATAAAACGCTTACAAAGATAAATGTTTTTATAATTCTTTTATGTACCTTCCCTCGCACCTCTCATATCCACATTTAGGTAATAAATTGCTAAGAAAAAAATCGTCAAAAGCCATTTTTTCACCCACGTTATCTATCAATTAGTAAGAATCATTTGACTCATCTATAAAATAGCAAAAATTCCAGAGCAGGTTTTTACCATTATTAACACACGGACATATCATTTATGTATATTTTTTGAAGCCTCAACATCAAAAAAAAAGCCCAGTAAGGGCTTTTTTGCTTGCAGCTGATTATGAACACATCTTTTAATGGTTGGTATTCATGCAGCTTCCATTTATACAAAACTCTTCAAACACAGGATTCTTTACATTTTCCATTAACAATGGTGTTGCAACATGTTGAAAATTAGAATGACGAATCGTTAGGTTTGTGACAGGAGAACGTTCGTAGGCTCGGATCCATACACCATATTTGCCTCCATTGCTTTGCAAATTTTCTATGTTGATATTACGAACTACGGGTGTGAAATTCTCAGTGTCTCCCTCTTCATAGTACATGTCTATTTGAATCACTTCGCTACCAACGCTTTTGACCGTATTATCGCTAAAGTCGATATCTTCAATAGTACCGCCGCGAACTGAATTTGTTTTAATCCGCAGCGCTCGGTCTAGATTGGGACTGTCCATGACATTATGCTGAGCAAATACGTTCCGAACGCTGCCTGATATTTCGCTACCGATCACAACACCCCCGTGGCCATCTTTCATTTCGTTTCCTTCAATAATAATATTTTCACTTGGTACGTTGATTCTTCTTCCGTCTGCATTACGCCCCGACTTAATCGCAATACAATCATCTCCATTATCAAAATAAGAATCTTTAATAAGCACATTTTTACTCGATTCAGGATCTACTCCATCATTATTCGGACCGTGACCTATAATTTTTACATCATCAATTAAAATGTTCTCGCTTAAGACTGGATTGATTTGCCACATTGGCGAATTTAAAATGGTTACGCCTTTTATGATGATATTTTTGCTGTGATAAGGCTGAATAAAACTAGGCCGCAAATAGTGCCCTTTGCCAAATACACGCTCTTTAACAGGTATTTTTTCTTCTGCCATTTTAAACAGCAAATCGCGATCTTGCTGTTGATTCGGCTCTCCTTCTTTCCATCCAAATTCCTGTTTTCCTTTCCACGGCCACCAATGTTCGTTATCACCCTGTCCATCTAACGTTCCTTCTCCTGTAATCGCAATATTTTTTTCGTTATAAGCATAGATAAGCGGTGAATAATTATATAGCTCCACACCTTCCCATCTGGTTAAAACAGCAGGCAAGTATTTGTCAGGATTTTGACTAAACTTAATCGTAGCTTTTTTCATTATATGAAGATTTACGTTGCTTTTTAAATAAATCGCACCGGTAACGTAAGTTCCTGGTGGAACAACAACGCGCCCTCCTCCTGCTTTGTTAGCCGCTTCGATTGCTTTTTTAAAAGCAGCGGTTGAGTCAGACTTTCCATTTCCTACTGCTCCATACCGCTTAATATTAAACGTACGGTTTGGAAATGAGGGAGGCTGAAGTTGTTCTTTAATTGCCGTTATTTTTTCATTTGCTGAAAGAGCTTCCCCTTGTGCAGAGAAAGGTAAAACAAGCATAAGAGTCATCACAAACAAAGAAAACACATATTTTTTCACTAGCTTTTCTCCTTTCGCTCAACAATCTAGTAACCGCCTTATTTATAAAGTAACGCCTGTTTTAAAAATGGCCATTTCTCTAAAATCATTTTTCTCGTTATTTACAAGCTCTCCACTAGAAACTCCGATCATGTACTGAATAAAGCTTTCTAACGTAGCTTCTTCTGTGTCACCTTCAACCAGCACTCCTCCATTAAAATCAACCCAGTGGGGCTTCTTGTTATAAAGAGCGGTGTTTGTGGAAATTTTCACAGTGGGCACAAATGTTCCAAATGGCGTGCCTCTTCCCGTTGTAAACAATACAATATGACACCCTGAAGCGGCCAAGGCAGTGGAGGCAACTAAATCATTTCCAGGAGCACTCAGCAAATTTAAACCGCTAATTTGTAAGGGGTCTCCGTACTTCAGCACATCTACGACTGGGGCTGTGCCTGCTTTTTGAGTACAGCCAAGTGATTTATCTTCTAACGTCGTAATGCCGCCTGCTTTATTACCGGGAGAGGGATTTTCATATACCGGCTGGTTATGATTGAGAAAGTACGTTTTAAAGTCATTAACAAGATTAACAATTTTATTAAATGTTTGGTCATCAACTGCTCTTTCCATCAGCAAGGTCTCCGCTCCAAACATTTCAGGCACTTCCGTTAAAACCGTTGTGCCTCCTTGAACAATAAGCCAGTCAGAGAATTTGCCGAGCAGCGGATTTGCTGTAATACCTGATAATCCATCTGAACCCCCGCATTTAAGACCTACTTTCAGCCTGGAAATATCAACGTCCTCTCTTTTATCGTCTTTAGCAGCATCATAAATTTCTTTTAACAAAGTGACTCCTGCCTCAATTTCATCCGTAACATCTTGAGATTGTAAAAACTTCACTCTGCTTTCATCAATTGTACCTAGCGCTTGTTTAAATTCTTCTAAGCTATTATTCTCACACCCAAGGCCTAATACTAATACTCCACCGGCATTGGGATGCTGTACCATTCTCGTAAGCATGGTTCTTGTATTACGGTGATCATCACCGAGCTGAGAACATCCATAATTGTGTTTTAAAACCGTCACATGTTCAAAAGGTGAAAGATCCTCTATTTCTTTTTGAAACTGTTTAATCATTTGTTCGGCTATACCATTCACGCACCCTACCGTTGGAACAATCCAAAGCTCATTTCTAATTCCAACATTTCCATTTTTGCGGCGATATCCTTTAAACGTTAGCGATTGCTTTTTTTCTTTAGGAGCTGCTAACTTTTGGTGAAATTCATATTCGTTAATTCTATTTAAATTTGTTTTTGTGTTATGCGTATGCACCCATTCACCAGGTGAAATAGAGTGAGTCGCATGCCCGATTGGAAAACCATATTTTATAATGTTGTTACCGGCTGAAATTGGCGTAATAGCTATTTTATGGCCCCGTTTCACTTCTTCTTTTAGAGAAACTTCCTTTCCATTAACCATAAAGTTCTCTTGTGCTAAAAAGTCTCGTAAAGCTACTGCTACATTATCTTCCTGATGAATACGAATTACTTCTTTCATATGCTTCACCTCTTACTGTTTAGTTTCGGATACATAGAGAATTTCTTTAATTGCCTGTTTCATTCCGAAAGTTTCAATGGCTAAGACTCCATTTGTTACGGATTTTGTTAAGCTAGGAATCATATTTAAATCCTCTCCCCAATGCTGTTTATATCCGAGCACTTCTTTTACAATGTAAGAAATACTTTTTTCAGTACCGTCATACGTATTCCAAAGAGATTCATACATCTCTAGAACTGCAGAGTCATCTGATAGCCCAATTTTTTCTCCTCCTCTTTTCCCTTTATAAAAAGAAATGAGGGCACTTAGAGAGAATGTAAGTAACTCGGGCAGCGCTCCTTGTTTTTCAACGTATTCTTTAAGGGTTGGGATATTTCGCGTTTTAAACTTTGTCATGCTGTTTAAAGAGATGCTCATTAATTCGTGGTGGATAAATGGATTTTGAAAGCGTTCTAATGCAGATTTAGCAAATGACAAAGACTCTTCTTCCGAAACTGGTAAACTAGGAATAATTTCTTCATACAGACATTTTCGAATAAACGCTCCGATTACTTCATCTTCCACTGCTTCTCTTACCGTATTGAATTCCGCTAAATACGCAACAGGCATCATAGCAGTATGAATACCGTTTAAAATTCTTACTTTCTGCAGCGCATATGGTGCAATGTCGTTCACAAATTTCACATGTAAACCAGCTTCCTCCGCGGGAAACTCCTCTTTCACCCACTCTGGTCCCTCAATAACCCATAAGTAAAATGGCTCTGCGATAACAAAAAAATCATCTTCATAACTCAGTTCATTGAGTTTATTTTCATCGCTTGGATAACCTGGCACAATTCGATCAACAAGCGTGCAGCAAAAAGCGTTTGCTTCGTGTATCCACTCGATAAACTTCTCTTCTAAATTCCATTTGTCGGCATAGCGTAATACCATTTTCTTTAACAAGTCCCCGTTTCGCTCCACTAATTCACACGGAAGGATAATAAGTCCCTTTGTTGGATCTCCTTGAAAAGCTTTAAACCTCTTATATAGAAAGGCCGTGACCTTACCTGGAAAACTCTTTTGCGGAGCATGGTCCAAGCGATCTTCTTCTAAAAATGCGATGCCTGCCTCTGTTGTATTAGAAATGAGAAATCTTAACTCTTCTTTCTCCGCTAATTGAATATACGCTTCATAGTCTTCATATGGATTTAGCCCGCGGCTAATGGATTCAATTACTTCGTGTTCTTTGATTGCTTTACCGTCTTGAATTCCTTGAAGAGAAACCGTAAATAAACCGTCTTGCTTATTCAATTTACCTGCATTTCCTGTGATTCTTGGATTGACGGCTACTATACTGCCTTTAAATGCAGTTCGTTTGTTCATTTGATGAATTTGCCAATCAGCAAACCCTCTTAGAAATACGCCTTCTCCAAACTGCAGAATTTTTTCTGGATATATACGTGTGTTAACTTGCATCTGACGGTTTAACTTCATGTTAGCATCTCCTTTTTGCACACATTAACATTATTATTTATATATTGTTTTATATTAGTTTAATTCAAAAAAATGTTAACGTTAACATTTTTGGGCCGGTTATAGTAAATAACCGGCTACATAGATGAGCGTGACTTTACAGACTGGCGAACCATTAATTCGGTATTAATTAAGACTTTATTTTGCAGCATATTCTTGTCATCTTTGTTCATTAGTGATAAAACCGCTTCTGCTCCAGTCATGCTGATTTTCTCGATTGGTCTTTTAATGGTTGTTAATGAAGGAGTGGTGTATTTGGCTAATTCAATATCATCAAATCCAATAATCGAGATATCATTAGGTACGTGTAGCCCAGACTCGAATGCAGCATTCATAGCACCGATCGCCATATCATCATTTGAACAAAAAACAGCAGTAGGCGGCTGCTTCAAACTTAATAGTGCTTTCATTCCTTCATATCCGCTTTGCATATCATAATTTCCCTGAATCATATACTCTTGTCGAATGGAAACATTATGGTCAATTAACGAGTTAAGAAATCCTTCCTTACGCTGCTGAGTTGATTTAAAGCCTTCTATTCCTTCTATGATCGCAATATGTCTGTGACCTAATTCAATTAAATACTCGCCGGCTTTGTAGGCTCCTTCTTTGTCATTTGACAAAATATTAATAATGGATGAATCGTCAACTTGGCGGTTGAGTACAATCAACGGGATGCCTTTTTCTACTACGTTGTATATAAAGGTGTTATCACGATCGCTTTGACTCATTAAAATAATGGCATCAAAACGTTTATTATTGATGTACGTATAATCATCATAATCGTCAATGCCTCTTACAAATAAATTATACTGAACATCAATCACTTTACTTACCCCTCTAATACTATCTACTAAAAAACTTGGCGACGTACCGTTGGCCATGCTTGTAAAAAATAATCCAATTGTATGAGATTTTTGAAGAACTAAATTTTTAGCATGATAATCAGGAATATAGTTAAGCGTATTTGCAATATCTAAAATTTTCTTTTTTGTTTTTTCTTTAATAAGCGGACTATTGTTTAATGCACGTGAAACCGTTGTATGTGATACGTTTGCTAGTTTTGCAATATCCTTAATTGTAACACCCATTTCATTTACCTTCCTTTAATGAATCAGTATCGATTTTTATTATAAGGATATCACAACTTAGTAGGAATAATAAGCAAATGGTGAATGTTATGACAGTTTTGACTAAGACCTAGCATGAATATCGTGGACAATCTCCGCATGTTTTTTATCCGTTAGCTTATACATAAAACCAATAATCACTGCAGCAATGGATAAAGCAATAGCAGGATATAGTAATAGCAAACTTTTAATCCCAACTAATGTACCTGCCTTTTGTGCCACGTTTGGGATATACCCAACTAACCCTAAACCGATGCCGGATAAGAAGCCGGATAGCGACTGAGCGAGCTTTCGAGAAAAGTTGAACAGAGAATACGTTGTGCCTTCTTTTCTTTCGCCTGTTTTCCATTCACCGTAATCAATAATATCTGATACAAATGCCCATGTAATCCCGTTAGGAATGCTGATACCTATAAAAGCAATACTTGCTAAAATCGTAAAAATGACGACGTTAGAAGGCATAAAGAAATTTACTGTGTCCGCTGCGATACTGATTCCTAAACCAATCATTGCTGCTTGTTTTTTTCCAAATCGGCTAACAAGCTTTGGCAGCATAATAACTCCTAGAAAGGATGAACCAATAATAATAAAGTTCATATAGGCCATCAATTTAACATTTCCTAAATTATATTGTGCAAAGTAAATAAGCATAGCTGATTTAATATTGTAAGCTGAAATGGTAAATACCGTCATAAAAACTAAAATTAAAAGAGGTTTATTGCTTACAAACGTTTTAAAAATAGACTTGACTGATAATTTTTCTTTTGGACTTTCTTTTACGACAATTCGTTCTTTGCAATTGCGATAACACACATAAAAAGCAATGATTCCAATGACAGACATAATTCCCATGACAACGGGATAACCGACTTTTTCATTTGGAAATAACAGAATAAGCGGTACAACAGCAATGCTTGTTACAAACAGTGCACCTAATGATCCTGTTTGACGAAAAGCAGCAAGAGACGTACGATCGGAAGTATTTTGAGTCATGGATGCGCCTAGCGATCCGTACGGAATATTGACGAATGAATAGCCAATTCCCCAAATCATATAAGAAGCGTAAGCATAAATTAATTTACCCGCTGGTGAAAGGTTTGGCGAAATAAACGTGAGTACGGTTAAAATGGCCAACACCATACTTCCGAATAATAAATACGGTCGGAATTTCCCTTTAGCTCCTATATTTTTACGGTAATCAATGGACGAACCAACAATTGGGTCGCAAACTGCCGCAAATAGCTTACTTACTAGAAAAATCCCCCCCGCAGCCGCGGCAGGAATTCCTGCCACATCTGTAAAGAACTTCAACAAATATAACTGCCCTAAATCAAACATGAAACCGTTACCAAAATCACCCATACCATAAGATATTTTTTCTTTTACACTAAGATTTTTCTCTTCTACCTTTATTTCAACCTTTCTTTCTGTTGCCACAACACTCATGGTAATCCCCCTTCTCCCCTTGCAATCTTTTACACTATTTTGCGCCTTTAATTTTGCAGCGTATAGGCTGGGAAGCTAAAGTAGTCTTTAGCATTTTCATAACATATTCCTTTTACAATTCGCTCAAGCAACTGTTGGTCATTAGGTACTTCCCCTTCTTCTACCCACGTACCAATTAAGCTGCATACTAATCTTCGGAAATATTCATGCCTTGTATATGAAAGAAAACTTCGGGAATCTGTCAACATACCGATAAACCTGCTAAACAAACCAATATTTGATAACGCTTTCATTTGTTCTAACATACCTTCTCTTTGATCATTAAACCACCAAGCCGTGCCCAGCTGCAGTTTGCCGGGAATTCCGTCTCCTTGAAAGCTGCCAATTATACTTGCTAATACATAATTATCTTTTGGATTTAACGAATATAAAATCGTCTTTGGCAAACTATTTTGTACATCCATTTGATCAAGAAGCTGTACGAGAGGCTCTGCCACTTGTCCATCATACATCGAGTCATAACCTGTATCCGGACCTAACTGGCGAAACATTTTTGTGTTATTGTTTCTAAGAGCATGAAGGTGAAATTGCATTGTCCAACCTAGCTCATTATATAGCTTCCCTAAAAAGGTTAACGTATATGACTTGTATTTACTTTCTTCTTCAGCACTTACACCTTCACCTTTTAAGGCTTTTAAGAAAATCTCCGAAACTTCTTCTTTTGAAGTCTTAGTATATACCATTTTATTTAGTGCATGATCAGATAAACGCCCTCCCATGGAATGGAAAAAACGAGCTCGACTTTTAAGAGCTTTTAACAAATCATCATAGGTGTGAATGGAGTGATGTGAACAATCTTGCAGCTTTGCAATCCAGCTTTTAAACCCTTCTTGATTGATTTCAAGCCCTTTATCTGGACGAAAGCTTGGGAGTACTTGGGTCTCAAAATCTTGGACATCTCTTAGTTTCATATGATAATCTAATGAATCTGTCGGGTCATCGGTTGTACAAATAACTTTTACGTTAGAACGTGTAATAAGATCTCGTGCACCAAACTTACCGCTGCGTAATTTCTCGTTTGCTTTTTCCCAAATGAACGGTGCTGTCTGTTCATTTAATATCTCATCAATATCAAAAAAACGTTTTAACTCTAGATGCGCCCAATGATATAGCGGATTCCCAATTGTCATTGGAACTGTTTTAGCCCACGCGAGAAATTTTTCATAATCACTCGCTGATCCTGTTATCTTTTCTTCTTCAATCCCGTTGGCTCTCATCAGTCTCCATTTATAATGATCTCCATCTAGCCAAACGTTAGTTAACGTTTTAAACTGTTTATTCTCATAAATTTCCTGTGGGTTTAAGTGGCAATGATAATCAATAATTGGCATATCTTTTGCGTAAGTATTATACAAATGTGCTGATGTTTCATTTGTTAATAAAAAATCGTCATCCATAAACTTTTTCATTTCCATCTACTCCTTTACTTTTTTGTTAACGTTAACAAAATTAAGGAATCTACTAAACACTCTTGTTAACAAACAATAATATTAAGAAGATGTAACCTTATAACTCAAAAATGTTAACGTTAACATTTTATTTAATTCTATTACTTATTTCTAAATTTTACAACAATTTATCTTTATATTTTTCAATTTTTTTCTTTCTTTATTCTTGCATATTGATTCTTCATTTTTAAGAATAGGATTTATTACTTGATTTTATAAGAATTAAAGGAGATTTTTTTATATAGAGCTTACATAAGGTTACTAAGGCAAATGGCTGTTTTTAATGCTATAATTAGCTTCGTATGCAAAAGAGAAAAGTATGACCACAAGCATTTAAATCCTATATGTCATACATAGCCGCTGCACTCCATTTTCGTATTACTTAAAATAAAGGAATTTCGAAGAGAAAAGTGAATAGTATAAACATGCACTTTATTTACTATCTCTTTTTAATTTTTATATATTCATTGCTTTTAAAGGAGAGGATATCATGCCAGGAGCCACAAGCATGGTCGTAATCGGGATTACTGCCTTAATTGTATTTGGGCCAAGTAAATTGCCGGACATAGGACGAGCATTTGGACATTCCTTGCGAGAATTTAAAAATGCGGCAGAAGGAATTATACAGGATGACGACAAACAAACTCCAGAGAATACCACTAGAGATAAAGAGGAAAAATCCTAATTTTTATGTGAATGAAAGTTATAAAAGACTAAAAAGCCCACTTTTAACGTGCAGTGGGTTTCTTTTTTGATGTATGATAGTAAAAAATAGTAAAGAAAGAAGGTAACTTTTTGTTTAAATCGAAACTGCATTTTTGGACATTAGAACTATTAATGATTGCTTTATTGATCTACATTTGTAAACATATTTCGTTTGTTTTTCTACCAATCGGTGTGTTTATCTCCACTTTGTTTTTCCCTATTCTTGTAGCTGGTTTTCTTTTCTTTTTATTCGAACCAATTGTGTCATTTCTCACAAGAAAAAAAGTGCCAAAAACAGTGGCCATTTTACTTTTATACATTGTTTTTATCGGCGTAATTGCTTCTATTGTGGGCGGTGTGGGACCTACTTTATCTAAACAATTAACTGATTTGGCTAAGAATATTCCGTCTTACATTGTAGAAACGAGAGAGTTTATAAATTATTTATCTAACTCAAGATGGTTTAACTGGCTTATTGAACAAAAATATGTGTCACTCGATCATATTGAAGAGTCACTTTTAAACTATGCTTCTACTTTACCTACGAATCTCACAAACAGCATTTCATCTGTTTTAAGCGTCGTAACAAATATTACACTTACGGTTGTAACCGTTCCTTTCATTCTTTTTTATATGCTTAAAGACAGCCATAAACTTCGTAAAAATACGTTACGTATGGTTCCTGCTTCTTACCGAAAAGAAACTTTACGTACAATGAAAGAAACAACAAATACGCTAGCTACTTATATTCAAGGCCAAATGCTCGTTTGTTTGTTTGTCGGTATTAGTACATTCATTGGTTACCTTATCATCGGGTTGCCCTACGCATTAATACTTGCACTCATAGGAGCCCTTACTAATATTATCCCGTACGTCGGCCCTTTTATTGGCGTAGCCCCAGCTTTAATCGTAGGTTTATTATACTCTCCTACAAAAGCGATATTAGTGATTATAGTCGTCGTAATCGTTCAACAGCTCGATGGGAACATCATTTCTCCGCTGGTAATCGGAAAGAAATTAAACACTCACCCTTTAACGATTATTATCTTATTACTTGTTGCGGGCAATATTGCAGGGATACTCGGAATGATTTTAGCGATTCCGGCTTATGCTGTAACAAAAACGATTGTGATAAATATCGTAAGAATGATTCAATTCAGAAACAAATCTATCAAGTTGTAAAACGCAAAGGCAATAAAAGGACCTTCTCTTGAAGGTCCTTTTATTATTCAATAGGTTCAGCACTGACACACCATAAGATGATTTCCATCCGGGTCTTTAAATGTAAACCAATGATTGTGTTCAATTTCTGTCGTTAACTCTACTTTTTTCTTTATCATATATTTATAGGCTTGTTTAATATCGTTTGTATTCAAATGAAAAGCTGCCGTTTTAAAAAGCGTATTTTTTGAATAAGTTTTACTATCTAATACAATTCCTGTTCCATTCATAGGTATCACATATAAATGACCGTATAAAATGTCTCCATCTGCTGGCAAACCTAGCATGTCACAATACCAATCTCGTGCTTTTTTTATGTCCTTTACAGGAATAAAAATTGTGCCTACTTCATTTAATATATGGTTCATTTATGACCTCCGGAATGAATTTAGTAATTTTCACAAAGTATTCGCTTCTAATCGTTGATATCCTTCTATTTTTGAGATACTTTCTATCAGTCCAGTAGACTCGGTAGCAGAATTACTCGTCTCGCGAACACAGCTACCCCCACTACATATACTACACAGCTTGCGGGACTTTTCTATTTTATCTTCTCCTGCTTTTCTCTAAACCAAAACGAAAAACATTTATCTCCCTATAACTATAGATACTTCCTGACCAAATTTAGATTACTAAAAAAGAAAATAAGAAAATCTCCCCCTTCGTCTGCTTCGCACGTGTATAATGAAAAATAGACTATAGATAGTAGCCGTCTTTTGGTTGAAGCGTCGAACTTTAGTACATTACAATAAATTTAAAGCTACTATCCAACTAAGAATTAAAAATGACTAACTTAAGATTAAGGAGGTTAGATGTGTATGGATTATTCATCTTTACTCATACGCGAAGTCATTGATAGAGTATCTAAATTACGCCTCTTATCTGTTTATAATGAAAGTATAAAAGGTGATTTAGAGAGCACCATCCTCCCTCTTTATCAGCAGCACTTTGAAAATAAAGATGTAAACGAAGCGTTGAGGATTTTAAAAAAAGACTTTCTCAATCGTACAAAACGCAGATGGTTAGATGCTGCTATACGGGACTATGAGCAAAAAAAGCCTAAGAAGAATAAAGAGCTGATTGGAGAATACAAAGCGCTAACAGCTTATTATAAAACAAATGGAAAAGAACTCTTTTGCAAACAGTTTGAAAACATATCGTCTCCGGAAGAAGTAATTAATAAACGAATTGATATTCTACGTGAATGGAGTCAAGAAGATAGCTTCTTCTTAACGGATTATCCTTATATTCATCAAAAAACTAAAACACAGCGAGAAAAAGCGATCCACACGGATATATCCATTATTATTGGACTGACTATATTGGATCCAAGCTTCCAAAACGGAAATCATAGTATTATTGAAAGCCCTTTTTCAACTGTAGAGAACCCTTTTTTCTCTAACTCAAGAGCAAAGCTTCTCGTCGAGCAACCCCTATTAGAGAAAGAAGGAAAAGAGTATTTCTTAAGCACTTATAACTCTGAAGACGGGACAGATTACGAATTGTTAATAGAAAAAGAATACGCTGAAGAAAATGGAAATAAAATTAGTGATTTAGATCGGTTTGATTATAAAGTGTTTTTAGAGATCATGAGCCAACGCGACGAGTTGTTCGCTACACAAAAAATCATTAACGTAAAAATTGGTGATCTTGTGAAAGCACTTTATAAAACAGACAGTAAGCGCAACTATCAGATGATAGAAGAAAGAATTACGAAAATGAAGCACTACAGTATGACAAAAGTACAGCATAATAAGAAAATTGCCTATGGTATTTTTGACTTTGTGGATATTACTACGATGCCAAACGGAACGCGAATTGCTGAAATTCACGTCAATGAAGTCATATATAGAGACTATATTCAACGCCAAACGGTGCGCATTTACAAAAATAAAGTAGAAAAATTAAGTTTAGACGCCGCTTATCATTTGCTATTCGTTATGCAAAAAGAGCGTCTCATTTGCTATGAAACAAAATCTTCATACAATGTCACAAGAGATTATTTATATTTTTCGACAAGAGTCCGCTTTCGAAAAAGACGAAAAAAAGAAAACCTTGTCGAAATTGAAACAGCCTTAGATGAGCTAGTCGAACAAAAACTAGCTGTCCAATCTTATAAAAGAGTGGGCCAAGTGTTTCAAATTACCTTTATTCCTGTGGGAGAAAGTGAAGTAAAAGACTTATTAGCCGGTGATTACGAATATGCTCCCCTTTCTATTTATCAAAACGTAACAAGTTCTATAGGCTAAAAAAGAATGCTCTTATAATCTTTATAAGAGCATTCTTTTTATCTATCTACCATTATTCACTGCATTTTTTGCTCCACATTTCCGTGCAAAAGTGTTTTTTTGCTCCACATCTTCGTGTAAACATATT
This sequence comes from Priestia aryabhattai, assembly GCF_023715685.1. Lineage (NCBI taxonomy): Bacteria > Bacillati > Bacillota > Bacilli > Caryophanales > Bacillaceae > Priestia > Priestia aryabhattai. The sequence goes on along the minus strand of NZ_JAMBOQ010000004.1, from coordinate 90,812 downwards.
ATTTCCCCTGCTAATATAGCAGTTAAACTTCACTTCTCCTCTCATTTTGTGAACTTTTCATGTCTAAAAAGAATGTTAAAAGTACTTTTTGCTCCAGATTTCCGTACAAATGTGTCGTTTTTCTTTATATACTGCATTTATTATAAGTTTGGCTCCAATCCTCCGTGCAAATATGCCACTTTTACATAAAATTTCTTGTGACAGCGACTTTTCTCCTTCGTTTTCTACAATTTTTGCTCCACATCTCCGTGCAAAAGTGTTTTTTGCTCCAGATTTCCGTGCAAACATGCCAATCTCTTAAAAAATCGCTATTTTTACTGCAAATGTTCATTTATCTTCTCTGAAAATGTGAACTTTTCGTGTCCAAAAAAGGGCATTTTTCTTTTTTTTGTCCCTATTTTCCGTGCAAATGTGTCACTTCCTCACCTAAATCTTTACTTTTATCATTTTTGCTCCTATTCTCCGTGCAAATATGTCATTTTTACATAAAAATTTTTTTTGGATTTGTCGCATTTTGTGTATTTCATCCGTCATAATACGACATTTGTCTTAAGAATACTGTTTTATCAACGTTTATAAAATATAACGCTATTTTTGCTCCACATCTCCGTGCAAATATGTCACCGGGTAAATAGACGTCTCGTCCCTTGATATCACTAGTCTTTTAAAAAAATGCACCAATTTCCCGTGCAAATATGTCATTTTACAGCCTATATGACTGTGTCTATACTGTAAAAGACGACGTATATAGTTTTAGAAAGGAGGTAACTACATGAGTATACAAAAGCTGTCACTAAAACGGCACACCCTTCTAGCAAACAAGCTGCTGATTGTCATGAGTGGCTTAAATAGAAAAACTAAACGAGACGACAGCTATTACTATGAAAAACATTCATTTGGTCTAGCGAAAAACTTTGTAGACATAAAGTGGACGGGTTCTCTGATGAAGCAAATTTTAGCTTACGTAGCCAAATGTAACAGCCAAGGTCATATTTCAATTATTTCTGAGCAAGAACTTGCTAATACGATCCAATGTTCCGTTCGGACCGTTCAAAATAATAATAAGCTTTTAGAAGACTATGACATCATTCGCTGGGATCGTTTATGGGGAGACTATATTCAAGTTTCTTTAAACAACTATTTAGAGGATTTTCTAGATTTACATATAAAAGAAGCTGCTGATGTTCAAAACATATCATATAATCCTGAAATACTCGATAAAGATCTGAATACATATACTTCAAAAAGTGGTTATACTTCTGTTTCGATGGAAGTGATTTATCAATTGCTGGCCATCAAAAATATTAACATGCTACGTCTGGCTTTACGTGCTTTGTATGTATATGAATCTGATGTAAACGTAAAGAAAGATTCAGAAGCACTTTTATCTTACACTGAAGTAAAACACATTCTTCCAAAATATATTGGCTATAAAGCTGCTATTAAAGAAATGGCTAGTAAGCTGAGTACAATTTTTCGTATCGATGTACTAGAAAAAGATGATTGCGTCAAAACATTATTAGAAGAAAAGCAGCCAAGAAAATCAATTATTGAAAAAATCAAGGATGGCTTTATTTTAAGCTTTAATTTAACTGGTGCTCATGATAGTAAAAAACAAAAAGAAATCGAAAAAATCCGTGGAGAGCATGCATTTGCTCAGTTTAAGAATTTCTTTAAATCTTTTGGTCATTATTCAATTAAAAAAGAAGATATTCATTCCGTTGTGCATGAGTTCGGTTTAGATATAATTGAAAAATCATTAACGTCCGTTCAGAGTTACTTACAACGTGCTTACATAGAAGAAAGTATGGATGCATTTCGCCCTCTTGTGCATGAAATGGAGTCCAATTTCTTTACGTATATACGAAAAATTGCCAACGGGTATTATCAGGCAAAAATTAACGCTCTATAATACTCTTTTTTGTTATGCCTTTTTTTACTCATTTCTACTCTATTTTCCTCATATTCTTCTTTTCTCTTTAACTTACTAAAACATATTTGTCTATCAACTCTAATGAACCTTTCTAAATGATAATGATTTTCGTTTTCATGAAAAAAATCAACTAAATGAACAAAAAATACAATAAATAAACGTTATTTTCCGAACTACTGCGTAAAAAATATGGCTAGTATAAAAAAATCCTATATTTTTTCGTGAAAATTCTTGTAGCAAACTGCAATTTTTTTGATTGCTTAATTCCCTTTAATCTCAGTCAGCAGAAGGCTTTTACCAATATAAGTTTTAACAATGTTTTTAATTTCTTTAATTTCTTTTTAATCTCTTATAAATGTATAGTAATTTCTCTAAAATAAAGGGCAGCAAATAAATAGCATTTTTATATCTGAATACATTAAAATAAAATATATAACTCACTGAAAAAAGCGCTCCTATACAATAGAAACGCTCTTTCTTACTTTAGGCATATGTATACTTTCATAAAAAAACACACAAAACAAAATCATTACATCTGCTTTGTGTGCTTTTTTTATTTATTAGGATTATATAATTTAAGAACTTTATCACGTACATATTTAAGATGATGATACATTTGTTTGAATGCATCATCGGGGTCATGATTAGCTAAAGCATTATAAATAGCGGTATGATGTTCTACAGTAAGTTCTGGTTCTCTAAAGGTAATTTCATTATCTGTTTTTTCGTGAGTGAAGAGCAGGGAATTAATCATTCCTTCTACCACTGGATTATCAGCACTTACAGCAATAATTCGATGGAACTCCTTATCCGCAGCACCATAATTGTTATCTGTGCTCTTTTTTATTTCCTCGATTGTTTCCTTTAACTGTCTTAATTGATCATCGTTTATTTTTTCAGCCGCCATGGTTACTAGGCCTAGTTCGAGTGCCATGCGAGCTTCCACTACTGCAGGTAAATTATCCATTGATAACGCTAACATAACTGAAAACGGATGCGCTCCTATTTTGTTATTAAAATATGTACCTCCGCGGGTTTTTCGTGTAATTACACCAAGTACTTCTAATGCACTTAAGGCTTCTCTCAATACAGGGCGACTTACATTCAGGACGTCTAATAACTCCATTTCAGTTGGCAGTTTATCTCCTGGCTTTAATTGCCCGCTGACCAATAACTGAATAATACGGTCGACTACTTGTTTTGCTAGCGTATTACGATTAACGGATTCAAATGACACTTTTTTAGTCGAACCACTCATCTTCATCCACCCTTTTCTAAATATTGTTTATTTGTAAGACTAATTATATCATATAGAATTACTTTATGTATTACCAATCCCTACTTCTTAACTATTCTTATCTCTTATCTACATAGAGTTATTTATTAGAATGTTCGTTATTCTAAAACAGAAGCTCGAACAAAGGCGTAGAAATGTCCGAGCTAAAAGCATACTGTAATTAATTTAAAAAACTTTATTTTTTAACGTACTAAACAAGGACGTTTATTATCAAAGCTCCAATTTTTAATTAAATACTGCATAGCTTTTGAATCATCACGTGCTCCTAATTGCATCTTCTTATATAACTGATGCGCTTGTTCAATTCGTTCTAAGTCTAGCTCTATTCCAAGCCCTGGCTTTTTAGGTACTGCTACGATTCCTCCCTCAATTTTAAAAGGGTCTTTTGTCAATCGCTGACCATCTTGCCAAATCCAATGCGTATCAATAGCGGTAATTTTTCCAGGAGCAGCTGCCGCCACGTGGGTAAACATTGCCAGTGAAATGTCAAAATGATTATTTGAATGTGATCCCCATGTAAGCCCCCATTCATGACACATTTGAGCCACACGAATCGAGCCTTGCATAGTCCAAAAATGCGGATCTGCTAGAGGGATATCCACCGCGTTTAACTGAATAGCATGCCCCATTTGTCGCCAATCTGTAGCAATCATATTCGTAGCGGTCGGCAGTCCAGTTACTCTGCGAAATTCAGCCATTGTCTCTCTTGCTGAATATTCATTTTCACTTCCACAAGGGTCCTCTGCGTAGGCCAATACATGATGTTGATTTTTACATAATTGGATAGCTTCTTCTAAAGACCAAGCTCCGTTAGGATCTAGGGTAATTCGAGCATCTGGAAATTTTTCAGCTAACGCTGCTACAGCTTCTATTTCTTGCTCACCTTGAAGGACCCCGCCTTTTAGTTTAAAATCATTAAATCCATACTGCTGATGAGCTGCCTGTGCGAGTTTTACGATTGATTCAGGAGTCAGAGCTTCTTCATGACGAAGTCGAAACCAATCCACTTTTTCATTTTCACCACTTAGATAGTCTAAGTCGGTTTTTTTGCGATCTCCAATATAAAATAAATAACCTAGCATTTCCACATGTTCTCTTTGTTGTCCTTCTCCTAATAATGCTGCAACTGGTACATCAAGAAATTTTCCTACTAAATCTAATAACGCTGCCTCCAATGCGGTAACGGCATGAATAGTCGTCCGTAAATCGAATGTTTGAAGTCCTCTCCCTGCCATATCTCGGTCTCCAAATTGTTTACGCACTGTATTTAAGATGTTATTGTAATTTCCAATTGATTGACCTACTACAAATGTCTTTGCATCTTCAAGCGTTTGACGAATGTTTTCGCCTCCCGGTACTTCTCCTACTCCTGTGCTTCCAGTACTATCTTTTAAAATAAGAATATTTCGAGTGAAGAAAGGACTGTGAGCTCCGCTGAGATTAAGCAGCATACTATCATGTCCAGCCACAGGTATGACCTGCATATCTATAATTTGAGGCGTAGACGATTTTTTTTCGTTTTGAATTTCACTATTTGTAAGGACATAATTGTTCATAATTTCCACTCCTAATTTAGGTTTTGATGTATCCGCTTACATATTGAACGTACTTTCATCCTTTGAGGGAATATTCTTTAGTTCTACTCGTTTAATCTCTCCCACTAAAAGAAGATAACAGAGAATAGCTACAAGAGCGTTAGCGCCCACAAAAACCAATGCTCCATTAAAAGATCCTGTTGCATTGACAATGTACCCAATAATAATAGGTGTTGTAATAGAAGCAATGTTTCCAAATGTATTAAAAAGCCCGCCGCTTAAACCGGCTATTTCTTTAGGTGAAGTATCAGCAACAACAGCCCACCCTAATGCTCCAAAACCTTTTCCAAAAAAAGCAAGTGACATAATTACTACGACAATCCATTCAGCATCTACATAATTGCAAGCAATCATACTGCAGGAAAGCAACATGCCAATAACGATAGGTGTTTTACGTGCAAACGTTAATGAACGGCCTCTTTTCAATAAGAAATCAGATACAATTCCCCCTAACAAGCCTCCCAAAAATCCGCATATGGCAGGTAAAGAAGCGATAAATCCAGCCTCTAAAATAGACATCCCGCGCGCTTGAACTAAATAAACAGGAAACCATGTTAAAAAGAAATATGTGAGAGTCGTAATACAATACTGCCCAATGTAAACACCTAACAGCATTCTGCTTTTAAGTAGTTGTTTAATTTGATTCCATCCGGGGCCAGCATTTTTCTTTGTTTCTACTTTTTTATCATCCATATCAATGAGCCCGCCGCCCTGCTGGATATAATTCACTTCTTCTCTTGTAATGCGAGGATGTTTACTTGGACTATAGATCACTTTTATCCAAACAGCAGCCAAGATGACCCCTAAGACACCCATAATAATGAACACAAAATGCCAGCCGAATCTGTGAGTGAGCCATGCCATAATGGGCGAAAATAATACTAATGCAAAATACTGAGCCGAGTTAAAAATTGCAGAGGCTGTCCCACGCTCAGATTTTGGAAACCAGGCCGCTACAATACGGCTATTTCCTGGAAAAGAAGGGGCTTCAGCTAACCCAACCATAAAACGAAGCGTAAATAAGATAATTATAGCAGCACCTCCACTAAAAAAGCCGATAAATCCTTGAAAAAAGGTAAAAAGAGACCAAAAAAATACACTGCATGCGATGATTGTTTTTGATCCAAATTTATCTAAGAACCAACCTCCAGGAAGCTGACCAATTACATAAGCCCATCCAAATGCTGAGAAAACATACCCCATTGAAACTGAATTTAAGCCTAATTCTTTTTGAACAGAATCCCCTACAATGGACAGCGTTGCTCTATCTGCATAATTAATCGTTGTCAAAACAAAAAGCATAAATACGACAAACCAGCGTACTTGACTTTTCTTGCCGTTTCCTGCTTCCAATTTTGGTTTAGCTTGCATAATCACCTATTCCATCCCCCTCTTATCGTTCCGTTCTTCTCCTTTGTTTACATCTCTTAAAAAGGAGAGATTTCCCTCCTTTTTAAGAGAATAAAAGGTTAATAATAAAATAAAGGCATTTAACTTTTTATAAAAACAGTTTTAATAGCTGTGAAAAACTCCTTAGCAGCCTCCCCTTGTTCTCTGGAGTGGGAACTTGATTGTTTCATACCTCCAAAAGGTGCCTGAAGTTCAACGCCTGCACTTTCTGAGTTAATTCGAATAAGTCCAGCATCCATTTCATTAATAAAAGAAAGCATATGAGAAATATTTGTAGTGAAAATAGAAGCACTTAGTCCATATTGAACGTCGTTAGCTAGTGCTAATGCTTCCTCGATAGATTCTACTTTCATCAGCGCTATTACAGGACCAAAAATTTCTTCTTGTGAAATCGTCATATGTGATTCTACGTTTTCGAAAATAGTAGGTTCTACGTAAAATCCATTTTCGTATTCTCCGTCAGTTAACTGATGTCCTCCGTATAAAAGAGTTGCACCTTCATTTTTTCCTTTTTCAATATAAGACAATACGGTCTGTAACTGATTTTCACTTGCACATGGTCCCATCCACGTGTCTTCGTTTAACCCTTCTCCAACGGTAATTTCTTTCGTTTTTGCTAATAGCTTTTGTTTGAATTTTTCATATACCTCATGCTCAACAATTACCCGACTGGTCGCAGTACATTTTTGACCAGTTGAACGGAATGCCCCACTGATTGTACCTTCTACTGCTAGATCTAAATCTGCATCCGCCGCTACAATTACAGGGTTCTTCCCCCCCATTTCTAACTGATATTTAGCTCCTCGAACGAAAGCCTGTTGGCCAATTTGTTTGCCTACTCGATCAGATCCTGTAAATGTAATAGCATTAATTTCTGGGTGTTCAGCAATAGCTTGACCAATGATTGATCCAGATCCCGTAATCATGTTTACTACACCTGCTGGAATTTCTGCTTCTTCAAAACATTCGATAATCTTGGCACATGTAATAGCTGTTTCAGTAGCTGGCTTAATTATGACAGTGTTTCCGTAAACAAGTGCCGGAGCTATTTTCCATATAGGAATAGCAATAGGAAAGTTCCATGGAGTAATAACTCCAACAACGCCTAACGGCACTCGAGATGTAAACATCAATGCTTCAGCATCGGTAGAAGGAATTACATCTCCCATTTTTCTCATACCTTCCCCCGCATAGTATCGAAGAATAGCTATTCCCCGAGCTGTTTCTCCTTTTGTTTCAGCCAAGGTTTTTCCCATTTCACGTGTAGCACATTCCGCAATTTCATCTAGTCTATTTTCCATAATATCCGCAGCTTTGTGAAGGTACTGTCCGCGTACTGCGCCTGATAAGCGTTTCCAATTTTCTTGAGCTTGTTTAGCTGCTTTTACCGCTAGATTTAAATCTTCAAGAGTTGATTTTTGTACATACCCTACGGCTTCTTTCTTATTGGCTGGATTTAGACTTTCCATCATCTCTTGAGACAATGATGGCACACCTTTTCCGTTAATAAAATTTAAATATTGTTTGTTTTGAACACTAATTGTCATATGAACTCTCCTTTTTTATAAAGCGTTTACATTTTATTGGTTAAGATAAAACTTGTTTAGATGATTTAGGATATTGATCAAATGCTTGTGTTAAAATCTTTTCGAGCTGTGTGTAATGTTCTTTGTCTACTGAAACAATAGGAGGCCTTACTGTATCTGTAACAGGTAAACCTATAATTTCCATCCCTGCTTTAATTAATGAAACAGCATATCCTTTTTTTTGCTTGCGAATATCGTTAATTGGAAGAATTATATTTTGGTAGAGTTCATTTAGTAACTCTTGATCATGACTTAATAAAGCGTTGTAAAACATCCTTGAGATGTGCGGGATATAGTTAGATATTGCTGACGAATAAGAATCAAATCCAATTGGAGCGTATACTGGCATCGTTACTTCAGCCATAGGCATCCCGTTTAGCCAACCTAATCGTTTCCTTAAAGACTGGGTTAATTCTATATTTAATTCCATATTTCCATATCCATCTTTTAACCCTACTAGTTGGTTTAATTCTGTGAGCTTTTCTAAAGTTGACAACTGCAAAATGGCATTATCCCTTTGATAAACAATTGCGTTTAAGCTTGTATGCTCAATGATTGCTTTTAGATAGTTGTAAAGGCCCTCTTGTTCGCCTTCAATTAAGTATGGAGGTAAAATTAAATATCCATCTGCCTCTTTTTCCTCTGAAATACGAGCCCATTCTAAAGCTGTAGAAAGATTACCGCCTACACCTGTGTAAACAGGAACTTTTCCATTGACGACAGATATAGCTACTTCTAACATTGCTGTATATTCTTTTGTATTTAAGGATTGAAATTCCCCTGAACCGCAAGCGATGAAGATAGCCTCTAACCCTTCGTCTAATAAAAATTGAATATTTGTTTCTAAAGCTTTTTCATCTAATTTTCCTTGAATATTAAGGGGAGCAACGGGAAAACCTAAAATTCCTGTAGGTGCTTTTCTATTCATATTCACATGCATATCCTCCTATAAATTTTCAGATAATTTTCACATTTTTATTGTAAGACAAATTAAATTGTTTGTCAATAAAATAAATAAGCTTAAATTATAAAATAAAGGATTTGAAAATAGAAACAAAAAACACCTCTAAGAAAGAGGTGTTTTTTGTTTCTATTTATACGCCTTTTTTATTTCAATCCCGTAGTTTCTCAGCTTACGGTAAAGTGTACTTCGATCAATTTCTAACAATTTAGCTGCTTGAGATATATTGGAATGGGTTTCCGTTAAAGCGAGTAAAATTTGCTCTTTTTCAGATTGCAGACGATTGTTGGTTTCCGCTTCTCCGCCGCTGTAATTTGTTTCAAAAGCATTTTCATTTAGCTGCTCTTTCATATCCTGATCCGAAACTACATTATTTTTACTAATTACTACTAACCTTTCAATAAAATGCATTAATTCTCTTACATTTCCTTTCCATTCATAGGTAGTTAATTGTGAATAAGCTTTTTCTGTAATCTCTATATTTTTCTTTTGATAAAGGTTCATATAATAGACTAAAAAATGCTGAGCAAGGTAACGAATATCACCTTTTCTTTTACGGAGCGGTGGAATATTAATTGTTAAGACCTTAAGCCTGTAAAGTAAATCTTCTCGAAATTCGCCTTTTTCTACGCCTTTTAATAAATTTTTGTTAGTTGCTGCAATAACTCTTACATCTACAGGAATATATTTGTTATCACCTAAACGCATAACCTGTTTTTCTTGTAAAACTCTAAGCAAACGGGATTGTCCATATGTATCCATCTCTGATATTTCATCCAGAAAAATCGTTCCCCGGTGCGCCATTTCAAACAGACCTTGCTTTCCTTTCCTTGTTGCCCCAGTAAATGCCCCTTCTACATATCCAAATAACTCACTTTCCAGTAAATTAGGCGGAATGGCTGCACAATTAACAGCAACAAAAGGACCGTTTTTTCGCAAACTTTCTGCATGAATACTCTGAGCAAATAATTCTTTCCCAGTACCGGATTCACCATAAATTAGAACGGTTGCATTTACAGAAGACACTGTCTGTCCAATCCGTTTGGCTTCACAAATCTCCTTAGAATGCCCTAAAATATCAGAAAATGTGTAACGTGTTTCAAACTTTCTCGACAGTACTTCTCCTCTAATTTTAACTTCCATTTCCTGGATACTTGTAATATCTTGAAAAGTTATCATTGCTCCGATAGTGTCTTCCTCCACCCTGATTGGGGCAATATTAAATATTAAACTCTTGTTTTTAAGTTTTTTGATTATACCTAAATGCTCTTCTCCTTCAAAACAATCTTTAATAGGCAAAAAAGGCATAACAGTATCGATCTGCTTTCCTAGCACTTCTTGCCTTTTTAATTCTAGTAAATGCTCAGCAGCATGATTAAATACTTCTACTGTTTTATTCCGATTAATACTAATAATTCCTTGTATAGAATAATCAATAAGGGCTTTAACTGTTTGAGATCGCTCTTTTTCAATTTTTCTTCCTAAAGAAATTTTTTTAGCTTCTAAAAACGCTGTTCGAACAGCAGAATTTCCAGATTCAATAGGAATTGCCTTAAAGCCTTTTCTAAGCGATAAAGTAGTTGTTTTCATTCCCCCAATAACAATATCTGTTTCTACTGAAGAAAGTTGCTCAATACAAGTCGGAATATCTTCAACTGAATCAAGAGGATAAATAGAAAGGTTGATACCCAAAATATCTGCTAAAATTTCCACATCATTTTTCATATTCTGAAAAGCTAGCATTGCCACTTTAGGATTCTCTATGTTTGTTACCTGCTTGCTTTTATAAAATACATGAGCTAAATCTTGCCCTGTAATAGGAATTTCAACTACAGGAATTCTGATTACAGAATCAGTAATCAGCCTGGCAGTTCCTCCTCTGCAAACGATAACATCACAAGTGCATTCTAATTTATTGGCGAGTTTTACGGCGCGATTTAACCTTGCAAGATAGATTTCAACCTCTCCTTGTAATCCTAGCTCTTGAATTACTTTTTTTCCTTGTAAAAATAGTTGTTTATCTGGAGCAATAAAAGCAATTTTTGCCATATCCGTTGCCTCCTAACTAGTTAGAATATTCTATTTATTATAACGTATTGGCACAACAATTGTTGCTTTACGTACAACAATTGTTGTATATTTCATCACTTCTATTTGATATAAAGGCTTTTTTTACGCGCTAAAATTATTGGCATGTTTATTGCAATAAATAAGGATGAACATGTTTTGAAAGAAACTAAAAATGATTAAGGAGAGATGAATCATGTCTTTGCATATCAATCAAATCAATCAATCGGAAAAACCCCTTTATATCAAAGTGAATGAAAAAGATAATGTGGCTACGGTTGTAAACTCAAAAGGATTATCCAAAGGAACTGTGTTTCCATCTGGGTTAGAGCTAAAAGAATATATCCCCCAAGGGCATAAAGTTTCATTAAAAAAATTTAAGAAAGGTGACAAAATTATTCGCTATGGAGAAATTATTGGATTCGCTTCTTCACCAATTTCTCAAGGAACTTGGGTGAAAGAATCATATGTTACCCTACCTAGCCCCCCTATTTTAGAAAAGCTGCCTTTGGCAACTAAAGTTTCCGCCCCTTTACCTCCTGTAGAAGGATACACATTTGAAGGCTATAAAAATACAAATGGAAGTGTTGGAACAAAAAACATACTTGGGATTGCGACAAGTGTTCAATGTGTAGTAGGAGTACTTGATTATGCGGTCAAAAAAATCAAAACAGAGCTTCTTCCATCTTATCCAAATGTAGATGACGTAGTAGCTTTAACTCATAATTATGGCTGCGGAGTTGCCATTAATGCACCGGACGCCGCCATTCCGATTCGTACATTGCAAAATCTTTCTACTCATCCAAATTTCGGCGGTGAAGTTCTAGTAGTTGGCTTAGGGTGTGAAAAGCTGCTTCCTGAACGTTTGAATCCACAGGAGGGTTCAGAAAATATAACACGTTTGCAAGACCAGGCCGGTTTTAAGCAAATGATTGCTACGATTATGGAGATGGCAGAAGAAAAATTAATTAAACTAAATAACCGGACGCGTGTAACCTGCCCCATATCTGACTTAATGGTAGGTTTACAATGCGGAGGAAGCGATGCCTTTTCCGGTGTTACTGCCAATCCAGCAGTTGGGTATGCGGCAGATTTACTAGTAAGAGCAGGCGCTACTGTTTTATTTTCTGAAGTTACTGAAGTTCGAGATGCTATGCACTTGTTAACGCCACGAACAATTAATGAAGAAGTCGGTCAATCTCTGATTAAAGAAATGAAGTGGTATGATCAATATTTAAAAAGAGGCGAAGCAGATAGAAGTGCAAATCCTTCACCTGGCAATAAAAAAGGCGGACTTGTAAACGTAGTAGAAAAAGCACTTGGTTCCATAGCTAAAGCCGGAACAACTCCAATTGTCGAAGTTTTGTCACCTGGAGAAAAACCGACTAAAAAAGGATTAATCTATGCAGCAACTCCGGCGAGTGATTTTGTATGCGGAACATTACAGTTAGCTTCTGGAATGAACATGCATATTTTTACAACAGGGAGAGGAACTCCATATGGTCTGGCAATGGCACCTGTCATTAAAGTGTCTACTAGAAGTTCGTTAACTGAGCAATGGCATGATTTAATAGATTTAGATGCCGGAAGAGTAGCACAAGGAGAAGCAAGCATTGAGGAGGTTGGATGGGAGCTCTTTCACTTAATTATAGAAATTGCAAGCGGAAACAAAAAAACGTGGAGTGATTATTGGGGATTGCATAATGACTTATGCCTGTTTAACCCTGCTCCGTTAACCTAACGAGATAACGAGAACCTGCACTATTTTTAAACAGGTTCTCATTATTTTATGGCAAGTTGTTTAATTAGTTGGAGTTTAAATGCTCTCTATCTACGGCTTCTGGTGGTGTTTCCATCCATCCGTTCTCCATCATAATGCGGCATCCTTTACAAACTTTGAGATGTTTGTCATTGATTTTCCATATAACAGCGCCAAATCATACCTTCCATTTACGGCTACTGAAAAAGAGCTGTTTTATACGTCATATTTCTCACGTATAAAACAGCTTGGCTTGTTATTCACTTATTTTCACGAAGCCCTATTCACTACGTTCAATTACTAGTTAGCTGGACTTCTTTCTTATCTTCATTTTCTTCTATTCCCGCTTTTTCTATATTCACAAAAGGTTGATCAGCAACGGTCACGAGCTCGCCGCCGCAAACGTGGCGAACAACGGTTACTAGCTCTGGAAAAGCGGGAAACTTGCCGTATAACGTTTTTAAAGGAAGTGCGCCTTTACATATCTTACTGTTATGTGGTTCATACCCTTTGAGCGTATCAAGCAATAATTGTTCTCCGTTTTCAGTCAATTTGATGTAGGTATTTCTTTTATCATTTTCTCTTTTAGATAAATGCAGGTATCCTTGATTTTCTAATTTTTTCGAAAAATTAAACGCTGTAGAGATATGCATAGCTCCTAAATTAGCTAACTCTGACATAGAGATTTCTCCCGTGTTACTAGCTAAACATAAAATATGATGCTCATTTACATTCAGACCATAAGGTTTCACCCATTGCTCCCAGTCATCTTCCGCAGCTCTCCAGATGGCTTTACTTACCTGCATTAATTTTAATCCAAACAATGATGCATCTTTCATTGTGTATTCACTTTCTTGTTTCGACATACTATCATTCCTTATTTGTAGGCTATTGTAAGTTAGTTTATTTTTAAAGCGCGTAAAAACATTTTTATTTCATCTAATTTATCAGTATATCTACAAAATCAGACGAAAAAATACACGTGCAGCTTAATTTTTTAACTTTGTCTTTCTTTTTAATTGATAATAGATGATGCAGATTCTACGTGAGCAAATGCTTGTTCTAAATCTGCAATTAAATCTTCCGTATCTTCAATTCCTACAGATATGCGAACCAGTCCCTCAGATATTCCAAGGTCTTTACGCTCTTCAAGCGTACATTCTACGTGACTAGTCGTTCTTGCTGGGCCATAAATCGTTTCAACCGCTCCTAAATTACCGGCTTTATTTGCATACGTTAACTTTGGCAGCAAAATCTTAATAGCTTCCATTTCTCCTTTTAAAACAAAGCTTAATATTCCGCCAAAGCCTTTCATTTGTTTTTTGGCAATATGATGATGGGGGTGTGTTTCCAATCCAGGATAATAGACGGCTTCAACAGATTCTTTCTTTTGAAGAAATTTAGCAATTTCCAAAGCGCTTCGTTCTTGTTGACGTATACGTAATTTTAATGTCTTCATTCCTCTTAAAATAAGATACGCTGACATGGGGTCCATGGTCGCGCCATTGATCTCACGGTAGTGATATACACTTTAGAACCACATACTACCCCGCCTAAAGCATCCGCATGTCCGCTTAAAAATTTTGTGGCGCTGTGAATGACAAGATCTACTCCTAATTGAAAAGGGTTTTGATTAATTGGTGTCGCAAACGTATTATCAATAATGACGACTGCCCCTGCCGATTTTCCTGCTTTTGCTATTCTTTCAATATCAATAATTTTCATCGTAGGATTTGTAGGTGACTCTAAATATAGCACTTTACACCCTTTATTTACTTCCGCTTCAATTTCTTCATGGTTCCCCGTATTACATAAGGTTACATCAACTCCAATGTTAGGAAGGAACTCAGTGAAGATTTTATTTGTTCCTCCATATGTATCTTTTACCGATACGACGCGGTCTCCCGGTTTCAAAAAAGTGTATAATGTGCTGCTAATAACCGCCATTCCGGAGGAAAATGCGACCGCTTCTTCTGCTTCTTCAAGTATTCTTACTTTTTCTTCAAAAGCTCTAACCGTAGGATTACTCATGCGATTATACGTATAGCCTAATTTGTTTCCTAACGCAACTTCTTGCCATTCGTCTACATCATCATAATTATAAGCTACGCTGAAGACGACGGGAACTTGAGTGGCATTATAAGCAAGCGATTCTTTTTCTCCTGCCCATACCGCTTTTGTTCCGTCTTGTACATTTCTAAACTGTTTGTCTGTCATTCACTCATCACCTCTGGTTTTGTTAATTAGATATTGATTAGATTATATATTGTATACAATATACGGTGTATAGTACAGAATAATCTGATAATAAAAAACCTCATATATACCTCATTGAATTTAAAAAGCTTATACCCACTAAAGGTATAAGCTCATTTTTTATTCGGCTTTCACCAAAATTTTCACCTGTTCTCTTTCTTTTAATAATGTCTCAAAACCTTCTTCAATCACATTTTCTAGCTTGATACGTTTTGTCACCAATTTATCAGCCGAAAAATATCCTTTTGCCATTAAACTAATAACCGCTGGAAATACATCGCGATAGCCAATAATACCTGTTACTGTACGCTCTTGTAAAACAATTGTTTGGGGATGAATGGACGCTTCTTTTTCAAATATACTAACAATCATTGCCTCTCCGCCAGTTTTGGTAGAATTAATGGCTTGAGTTAAAACTAAAGGAACACCCGTAACTTCATAGGAAACGTCTACACCTCCGCCTGTACGCTTATGTACTTCTGCTACGGGATCATATTCTTGTGGGTTAATGACAATCGCCCCAAGTTCTTCAGCTTTCCTTCTGCGCTGCTCCGATAGTTCAATGGCATAAATTTCAGATGCACCTGATGCTTTTAACGCTTCAATCACTAACAAACCGATTGGCCCCGTCCCAAATACAGCGGCTTTATCCCCTACCTTCAACTTGCTTTGGCGCACAGCATGAAGAGCCACAGCTGAAGGCTCTACAAGAGCTCCTTGCTCGTAAGATACCATTTCCGGTATTTTATGAATCATTTCTACGGGTATGGAGGCATACTCAGAAAAACCTCCGCCTCCTCCTGCAAGACCATAAAACCCCATTTTATTACAAAGATTATACTTTCCTTGTTTACAGCCTTCACACTCTCCGCATGCATAGATAGGTTCTACCACTACTCTGTCTCCGACTTTTACATTCGTAATACCTTCTCCGACTTCTACAACTTGTCCAGAAAACTCATGCCCCAGCACAACGGGTGCTTTATCTTTGCTTAATGGATGGGGTTCTTCTGTAGGAATAAAGATTGGTCCTGCCGTGTACTCATGCAAATCACTTCCGCAAATTCCACACCATTCTACTTTAATTTTCACTTTCCCTTGAGAGACGGTAGGTTCTGCAATATGTTCTAACCTTACATCTTTAACGCCATGCCATCTTAATGCTTTCATTCTACTCAGCCCCTATCCTTATTTAAAAATTTAAAACAGCTACGAACTCTCCGCTTACAAATTGAATTTTTTTAATCTGTTATAAAATGTACTTCTTGGTATATCTAACAGCTTAGCGGCAAGTGACACATTTCCCTGTGTTTTACGTAAAGCATCCATCATTAAGTCTTTTTGAACTTTTTCACGAAATGTGAGTGCGGGTAAGGGCGTAAAATCATTTTCTTCTATTTCTTGTGAAGTATCAGAGTGAGAGATGTTCTTCTGGCCACCAAGATTTAAAGAACTCAAATAATTCAATATCTTCTCTTTTTCTGCTTCTGTTTTAAGCGAGATCTTCAAGCGTTCAAGTACATTAAATAATTCTCGAATGTTTCCGGGCCACTGGTAATCTATCAATTTATCTACTAATTCCTTAGGGAAATTAATATTCCAAGTATTCTTTTGACAAAAGTAGCGCACCAGATGTGGAATATCCTCTTTCCTTTCTCGCAAAGCGGGAACATGTACAGGATACACGTGAAGTCGGTAATATAAATCTTCTCGAAACTTTCCTTCACTGACAAGTTGATGAAGATCTCGATGAGTAGCGGTAATAATTCGGATGTCTACCGGAATTTCCTGATTGCTTCCAACAGGCGTTACCTTGCGTTCTTGCAATACTCTTAACAAAGAAACTTGCATAGGATGAGGAAGCTCACCTATTTCATCAAGAAAAATTGTGCCATGATTAGCTTGCTCAAACTTTCCTCGATATCCTTGACGCCGTGCTCCTGTAAATGCTCCTTCCGCATAGCCAAATAATTCACTTTCCATGAGTTCCTTCGGAATGGCACCGCAATTAAGAGCAATAAAAGGCCCGTTTTTACGCGAACTGTTTTCATGAATCGTTCGGGCTATCACTTCTTTTCCAGTACCTGTTTCCCCTAAAATATAAACTGTTGTATCCGTAGGCGCTGCATGCTTTATTTCTTCAAGTGTTCGCTGAAAGGAACGGCTTATGCCCGCTTCTCCTTTAAAACAAAATGATTGAGCAGGGATCTGCTTATTTGTTTGATTATGATGTGCTTCTTCTGATAAATAAATAATCTTTCCAATAGAATTACCGTGTCTTTTTGAACATACAGGCACTTCCATCACTATACGAAACCCCTGTTGTACAATTGTATTTAACTGCATACCTGACCATTTAGGTATACATTCTCGAACGGTTTTACTTGCTCCTACAATTACTTCTTTGTAATTGCAAAGAAGCAAGAGCTGCTTGCTATCGATAAAATTCATAGAAGCATGAACCAACTCAATTTCGTCTTTGTGCATTCGAATGCTTAACTCCCGTTCGATTGTATATGCAATTGACGTAACCATTCCAAGCATATAAGGGTGAGCTCTGTTTACAGGACAAGAAATATTAATAATCCCAATTAAATTTCCGTCGTCATTTCGAACAGGCGCTGCCGAACAGCTCCATTGATGCGAAGCAATGGAATAATGTTCTGTCCCTGTTATCATAATTGGCTCTTCCGTTTGTAGAGCTGTACCGATTGCATTTGTTCCTACTTCTTTCTCTGTCCAACAGGCTCCTTCCACAAAATTAATTTTCCTTGCTTCATTAAGTGTAAGTCTATTTCCTGTAATAGATAAAATATAGCCTTCTGGGTCAATTAGTAGAGCAACCATTCCTAAATCCGCCGTTGATTGTTTTATTCTTTCTAAGTGCGGCAAAGCCGTATCAAGAAACAAAGAGTTCATTTGTTTTCGAGACTGAAAAGCTTCATTTCTTAAAATCGATCTGCCTTTATCTAGGTAAGGATTAACATCTGCGCTTTTACAACGATGCCATGATTTTATAATAATGTCGTTTAACCTTGAAGATTCAAGTGCCCCTTCGTTTACAAAACGTTTCCATGTGTTTAAAGAAAGTGTAGATTCCATTCTATACCTCTCCCCTATAAACTTGATTGAATATAGTAAATCAAGGCTTGTTAACATTATTATAAATCACAAAGAAAGCGTTATCATTATCAAAGATAAATTTTTAAACTCACCCTATGTAAAAATTAATAGAAAAACTAGACGAGGATGCGGGAAAAAACACCTATACCTCTTCCACAATTCCTTCCTCCTCTAGCTTATCTTTTTAAATCATTCATTTTTTACTTTGCATTTTTAAAAAGTTTAATAACTTAGGCACTTGTATAATTAGGAGTGAACGGCCTGACCCGCTGAATGCAAAAGAGCCTCATGAATCGCTTCGGATAATGTAGGATGAGCCGCGATAAAGTCTTCCATTACATCTGTGGTCAATTCTCCGTGCAGCATGACTGTTCCTTGTCCAATTAATTCTGTGGCATGTGAACCTATAATAGAAAGCCCGATAATTTCATTAAACTGTGGTTCTACTATTACTTTTACTTTTCCAATGGGCTCATTTGTAATCATCGCTTTGCCGTTTGCCGTAAACGAAAATTCTCCGATACGAACATCGCCGTATTCTTGTCGGGCCTGTTTTTCTGTCATACCGACACTTGCAATTTCAGGGTGAGTATAGATGCAGCGTGGTACAGCTCGGTAATTCACGTTCTTATCTTTTCCACATGCGTCCAAAGCAGCAACTGTGCCTTCATGAAAGGCTACATGAGCAAGCTGAATTCCGCCAACTACATCTCCACAAGCATAGATATTAGGTACATTCGTTTGCATATGCTCATTAACATCAATTCCTTGTTTTGAAAAATGTACGCCGATTTTTTCCAAACCTAAACCTAGCACTCTAGGTTTTCTTCCAATTGAAATTAATGCGTAGTCAACTTGCAGTTCATGTAGCTCTTCTTTATGTTTAAATAGAGCCGTTTTATATTCTGGCTGCATTTCTGTTAGCGAAGCGGATGTATAAATCGCTACTCCTTTTTTCTCTAACTCTTCTTGTAACGTAAATGCGATGTCGGCATCTTCACCAGGAAGCAGCTGGTCCGCAGCTTCCACAATCGTTACTTTTGCTCCCATTTGACTGTAAATGCTTGCAAATTCACATCCAATTACACCTCCTCCTACTATTAAAAGAGATGAGGGAATAGCAGGCAGCGACATGGCTTGTCCACTGTGAATGATCCACTTTCCATCAAAAGGAGCAAATGGCAGGCTAGCAGGTTCTGAACCCGAAGCGATAATAAACTGTTCAGCCTCTACCTCTTCTACCTGGTTTTCGTTTTGTACGGCTAGACGATGATTTGTCAAAAACGAAGCTTCACCTTTCATGACTTTAATTTTGTTCTTTTTCATCAAATAGCCAATTCCCTGAACCAGTTTTTTAACAATGGTTGTTTTATGATGCTGAACGCCATCCCAGTTAATTTTCACTTGTTCCAAAGGAAGAGTGATGCCGAATTGCTCAGCTTGCTTGATTTTCTCGTAGGCTTCCGCGCTTGCTAATAATGACTTTGTTGGCATACAGCCCTCATTTAAACAGGTTCCACCTAAATCTTTTTGTTCGATTAACGTAACTTGTTTCCCTTGCCGGGCAGCGGTAATGGCCGCCACATATCCTGCAGGGCCGCCGCCAATGACAACTAAAGGTTTCACGGAATGCACCATCTTTCTATAAGAGTAGTAAAATAGGTTGTTCTAAGTATTGTTTGATGGTTCCAAGGAAATTGGCTGCAGGTGCTCCGTCCAGTACGCGATGATCAAACGTTAGGCTTAAAGGCAGCACACTCCTTCTTTGTAATTCATCTCCTTTATATATCGGTACATCTTCAGTAGCTCCAACACCAAGAATTCCTGTTTCTGGGGGATTTAATACAGGTGTAAAATACTCTACTCCGTAAGCACCTAGATTAGTAATAGTAAATGTTGAACCTTGCATTCTATCAGTGCCTAGTTGGCCTTGCCGAGCATCGGCTGCTCGTGTTTTAATCTCTGCTGCTAATTCAACTAACGACATCTTTTCAGCATGTTGCATAACAAGAACAACTAATCCATTTTCTAAAGCTACGGCCATTCCAAGGTGAATATGGTGATAGAGGTGAATTTCGTTATCCATATAGGCACTGTTCATTTGTTTGTGTTCTTGAAGTGAAAGAACAACAGCGCGAGCAATAAAATCGGTTAGAGAGATTTTTACCTCATGGCGTTGGTGGATCACATCTTTGATCTCTCGCTGAAGAGAAAGTAAATCTGTCACGTCAGCTTTCATATTGATCGTTAATTGGGCACTGTTTAATAAACTATTATGCATTCGACCTGCAATGACTTTCCTCATGCCCGCTACTGGAAGCGTTTCTTTTTTTATAGAGGAAGTATCTATTTCTGAGGGTGAATAACTCGCTTCTGAAGCTCTTTCCGTCAGCACTTTCTCTACATCTGCTTTTGTGATTCTTCCTTTTGGTCCTGTGCCTTTAATCGTTTCAATATTAATATTTTCAGATTCTGCTATTTTCTTCGCAATTGGTGAAATGCGCACAGTTTCTTTGCTTTTTTTGGATGGAGTCGCGTTTACAGGCGGCTCTTCTAAAGAGATAGTGGCTGCTACCTCGTTTTTAGGAGCTTGAAGCTCATTTGCTGAACGGCTCTGCTCAGTGAGCTGCTCGTTTGGATTTCCAACATAACAGATAATAGTTCCAGGAGGCACTCCTACATCTTCTTGCACAAGAATATCAAGAATTACACCGTCCTGCGGAGCTTCAATTTCCATTTCTATTTTTTCAGAAT
Source organism: Priestia aryabhattai (assembly GCF_023715685.1). Lineage (NCBI taxonomy): Bacteria > Bacillati > Bacillota > Bacilli > Caryophanales > Bacillaceae > Priestia > Priestia aryabhattai. The sequence continues at coordinate 70,071 of NZ_JAMBOQ010000004.1, read as the reverse complement.
TAATGCTTGCAATCATATCTCCTTTTGAAACGGAGTCTCCAACTTTTTTGTTCCACGTCGAAACAGTTCCTTCTTTCATTGCCAGTCCTAATTTTGGCATTACAACCTCTGCAGCCATTTGCTTCCTCCTCCTTTTTCTTTAGTTACACGCTTAGAAGCGATTTATCTCCTAGCAACTCCGATACAACTTCAATTACTTTTTGTGGTGTTGGCAGATAAATATCTTCTAATGGGGGTGAAAACGGCACAGGCGTATGTGGTGCTGTAATTCGTTTAATAGGTGCATCAAGCATGTCAAATCCTTTATCTGCAACTAGCGCAGCAATATCCGTTGCTATGCTGCATCTTGGGTTGGCTTCATCAATGACAATTAATCGATTCGTTTTTTCTACAGAAGAAAGAATCGTCTCTTCATCAAAAGGTGATAAACTTCGTGGATCGACTACTTCTACGTCAATTCCTTTGTGAGACAGTTGATCTGCTGCCGTAAGCGCAGTATTTACTTGTTTTCCAATTGCTACAATCGTTAAATCCGTTCCTTCGCGTTTCACATCAGCTTTCCCTAACGGAATTGTATAGTAGCCTTCCGGAACCTCTCCTTTCATGTTATACAATGTTTTATCTTCAAAAAAGATAACAGGATCATTGTCTTCGATTGCTGCTAACAATAACCCTTTTGCATCGTAAGGGTTAGAAGGCACCACTACTTTAATGCCAGGAATACTAGTGAACAAAGCGTACAAACTCTGAGAATGCTGAGCTGCAGCCCTAAATCCAGCTCCATGAGTCGTTCGAATCGTGACTGGCACTTCTGCTTTTCCTCCGAACATGTATCTGAATTTTGCGCCTTGATTCAGCACTTGGTCCAAGCAGCAGCCAATAAAGTCGTTAAACATTAATTCTGCAACCGGTCTTAACCCCGTGGCTGCGGCTCCCATTGCAGCTCCTATATAAGCTGCTTCTGAAATAGGCGTATCAAGAATTCTTTCCCGTCCAAATTCTTGTACAAGCCCCTTCGTAACTCCAAGGACCCCGCCCCACGCCTCATCATCTTGCAGGTGGTCAATTTCCGCTCCGCCAGCTACATCCTCTCCCAAAAGAATCACATTTTCATCTTTTCGCATCGCCAGTTTCATAGCTTCATTAATGGCTTCAGACATGCTTAATTTTCTAGTCATCTTCTTTTCCCCCTTTAATTAGTAAGATACATAAACATCTGTTAATAGTTCCGAAGCATCAGGATAATCGCTTGTTTCTGCTAGCTCAACTGCGCGTTTTACTGCTTTTTCTACATTACCATCAATATCTCTGAGCTCTTTTTCTGTTACTATTTGTTCTGAAAGCAAATAGTTTTCAAACAGAGCAATAGCATCTTTTTCCTGAAGATGTTCTTTCTTTTCGTTTCCTAATTTGTACGTTTGTGCGTCGCCTTCGAAATGTCCGTAATTTCGGTATGTTACACATTCAATTAACGTTGGGCCTTCCCCTCTGCGAGCTCGTTGAATAGCTTCTGCAGCTGCTTCATAAACAGCCATCACGTCTTTTCCATCCACTCGTACGCCTGGAATGTTATAAGATGCGGCACGGTCTGCAATCGCGTTGCAGCTTGAAGCATAAGAAAATGGAGTTGCCTCTCCGTAGCCATTATTCTCAGCAACAAAAACAACCGGCAGTTTCCAAATGGCTGCTAAGTTAATTCCTTCATGAAACGTCCCTTCATTGCCCGCTCCGTCTCCAAAAAAGCAAACGCTTACATATTTTGTCTTTTTATACTTAGCAGTTAAAGCAGAACCGCATGCAAGCGGAAAGCCTCCTCCTACAATTCCATTTGCTCCTAAAATTCCTTTATCTAAATCCGCGATATGCATGGATCCGCCTTTTCCCTTGCCTAACCCGGTTACCTTTCCGAAAAGTTCAGCCATCATTCCATCTAAATCGCCACCTTTAGCAATACAATGGCCGTGTCCGCGATGAGTGCTTGTAATACTGTCGCTGTCATTAAGATGAGCACACATTCCAACCGCTACTGCTTCTTCACCCGCATACAGATGAACAAAACCAGGCAGTACCCCTTTTGCGAAAATTTGATGTACTTCATCTTCAAACTTTCGAATTTCTACCATTTTCTGATACATCCAGCTGGCTTTTTCTTTCGTAAGCTTTTCTGTTTTATTTTGAGCAGTTTTCATTATGGTAAGCCTCCTCATTTGATTTCTAGCCTTCACTTAACTACATCTTGCAAGTACCGTGCCAACATTAAAACCGCTTTATACTAGCAATCTATTGTTTTATTTCGCCTTATGAAATTAGACAAAATTGGACACTATTCCAACTCTGTCTAACTTTGTCCAAACTTAGACAAATAAATCATGCAAACTGAATTTAAGGTACATAATAAGCGTGCGGGAGGAAAACCACATTGAATAATCAAGAAGAAAGCTTTTATGTAAATATGATATAATGCTGAAGGAATCATCTTAATTTTGAAGAATACTAAAGCTCTTAAAGGAGGTTCGTTAAATTAAAACGGTTTTTATAGAAGTTTCACCGTAAAGTTGGATGTAAATTAAACGATGAAAGATGAGGTGAAAACCTGGAAAACATCCAAAGTTTGCGTTATCTACACTTCGTGACGTCTAGATGACATATCGCCAGGTTACTGTTATGCACAATGCAATTCAACACATTACAAGTTTTCATGTATACGCAGCCATTATTATATTTATCATTACATATTTTTTGATTATGACCGAAAAGATCAATCGCGCTTCAGCAGCTCTTTTAGGTGCTATATTAATGATTCTTTTAGGCATTGTTGATTTTAATAATGCTATTACCGAACACATTCAGTGGGAAACGATTGTACTTCTTATGGGTATGATGATTTTAGTTGGTATCACAAATAAAACAGGCGTGTTCCAATACGCAGCCATCAAGTCTGCTAAAATCGCTAAAGGTGATCCAGTTCGAATCTTAGTTATTTTATCGATTTTAACAGGCGTCGGGTCCGCTTTTTTAGACAATGTAACAACTGTTTTATTAATTGTTCCCGTTACCTTTTCGATTACTACTATTTTAAATATTAATCCTTTTCCATTTCTTATATCAGAAGTGCTATTTTCAAATATTGGAGGAACGGCAACTTTAATAGGCGACCCGCCCAATATCATGATCGGGGCAGCGAATCCTCACCTTGATTTTAATGCTTTTTTATTAAATTTAACTCCTGCAGTACTGATTATCGGTGTTGTGACGCTGGGGATTCTTGTCCTTATCTATCGTAAAAAGTTAAAAGTAGAAGATTGTAAAAAGCAAGAGTTAATGAGTTTAAATGAAAAAGATTATATTCAAGATTCCGTTTTAATGAAAAAATCGTTAACTGTATTAGTATTAACTATTCTAGGTTTTACGCTGCATTCCGTTTTACATATCGATGCCGCTATGGTAGCCATTACTGGTGCTGCTGTACTATTGGTAATTGGATTAAGAAGTCATGATGAAGTAGAAAGCGCGTTTGATTCTGTTGAATGGACAACTATTATTTTCTTTGCAGGTTTGTTTGTTCTTGTCGGAGGATTAATTGATGTAGGCATTATTAAAAAGCTGGCTGCTGGCGCTTTAAACGTTACAGACGGCAATATAGCACTGTCAGCTTATCTGATTTTGTGGATTAGTGGAATTGCCTCAGCTGTTATTGACAATATTCCTTTTGTTGCTACAATGATTCCACTTATTCAAGATATGGCTCACGGAATGGGAATGAGCCCTGATTCTGCTCAAATCAATGTACTATGGTGGTCATTGGCACTAGGAGCATGTTTGGGAGGAAACGGTACGTTAATTGGAGCGTCTGCCAATGTAATTGTAGCTGGCATGGCTGTGAAAAAAGGACATAAATTTTCGTTTATGGATTTTTTGAAAATTGGAGCTCCAATTACGCTCGTATCTCTTTTGATTTCAACGTTATATATCTTCCTTCGCTACCTTTTATTCCTGTAAGGAAAGAGCAATTGAAATTTACATGAACGGTTAAAAAGACTTCTCAGTTGAGAAGTCTTTTTTACTGTAGATATATGCACTCAAGCAGCCCAAACGAAGTTGATAATAAAAGCGGCGCTAATGATGTACATAATCCAGTGAATTTCCTTCGCTCTGCCTGCTAACAATTTAACGAAAGTATAAGATAAAAACCCTAACGCTAAGCCTTCGCCGATACTAAACGTTAACGGCATCAAAATAATAGTACAAAAAGCAGGCACAGCATCTGTTATCTCGTCTAAAGGAATGTTTTTTATTTCTGTTAACATGAGAGCCCCAACCATAATTAAAATAGGTGCTGTAGCAAAAGAAGGAATAATACTAATTAATGGAGTAAATAAGATACTCACTAAAAACAATATGGCAACGATCAGTGCTTTAAGGCCCGTTTTGCCTCCTTCTGCAATTCCCACAGCATTTTCTACATATGCGTTCATCGCGGTAGATCCCATAGCAGCACTGGCTACAGTCGCAAGTGAATCTGCCATAAGAGCTTTATCTAATCCTTTAATTTCTCCTTTTTCATCCATTAATCCAGCTTTTTTAGATAGCCCAATCATCGATCCTAAATTATCAAATAGCTCCACAAGTGTAAATGAAAAAATAATAGAGAAAAGACCGTAATGGAGAGCAGGTTTAATATCCATTTGTAAAAAAGTTTCTGACATGCTCGGCATTGAAAACGACACAACGCTGCTGATGCTTTTAGGTGCTTCTACTATGCCCACCATCACTCCGGCAATTGATACTAGTAAAATACTAATTAGGGCAGCTCCTTTGATTTTTCGAGCAGTTAATACAGTTACGGCGATAAAACCTAATAAAGCAAGTAATGGGCCCGGTTTTGTAAGTTGGCCAAGTGCTACCAAATTTTCTTTGTTGCTTACAATAATTCCTGCTTGCTTAAAGCCGATAAAAGCAATAAATAGACCGATTCCAACAGAAATAGCACTTTTTAAAATAGCGGGTATCCCTTCAATAATCTTCTTGCGTAAGCCTGTTATCGTTAAAATAAAAAACACAACGCCTGAAATAAATACGGCTCCTAAACCTGTTTGCCACGTTAATCCTTCACCCAATACTACTGTATACGTAAAAAAAGCGTTTAGTCCCATTCCGGGTGCTACTGCAATAGGCATGTTCGCCCACAACGCAAACAAAAGAGTTGCAAAGACAGTGGCAAAAATCGTAGCCGCAATTGCTGCTTCTTTTGGAATGCCTGCATCTGATAAAATCGTCGGATTAACAAAGATAATATAGCTCATTGTCACAAAAGTAGTAATTCCAGCAAGAATTTCTGTTTTTACATCTGTTTTGCGTTCGGTTAAATGAAACAGCTTATCTAACCATGAAGGATTAGGTGCTGACTTTTTTGTTAGTTCCATATGCTGAGCTTCCATTTTTTCATTCATCGCCACTTGCTTTTCACTCCTTTAATTATCGATTGGATTTTCTTTTAACTAGTTTTTACAGCCCCTTTATTAACAAGTGTATATTTAGCCATTTTTCCACTCCTTTTTTATGAAAATATCTATAAAAAAAGCCGTGAAAACAGAAGGGAATCCTTCTATCTTCACGGCTCTTTGCTTCTGTAAACAGAAGATAAGCATCCGTCTTTTACCTGTTTTGCAAAACAAACGATTCCATCGAACGTTTTGCAATTTATATGGAGAAGAAGTTACTTAAAGCAAATAACCGTACAAGAATTCTCTGTAACAGGATCATAATCTCTAAATAAAGAAGTGACCTGGATATCAAATAAAAGCTCCACTTTTTGCTTTAGCATTTTTTTATATTTAGTCGACAAAGCGGCATCAAGAGACATCACTAATTCTCTATATTCTTCACTGAGGGCTTCTAGAGCTGGCATTCTTTTTGATTGAGCTAGAATAAGAATTTTATTATCAATAATATCTATTTTTTGAGTATTCACGCCTACATTAAAAATCTCTTGGCTAATTTGAGTATACAAAGTAGCTATCTTCTTTTTAGAGATCGGCTCCATATGCTTCACCTTTTTCATTGTTAAAAATATGTTTTTGTTATATTGTTTTCACTTGATTATCGTCCTTTGACCAGTTGCCAACAAATTCAGGCTCATCATAGTCAAAGAAATTGGTTAAATTCTCATGGCGGTTATCAATAAAAAGCTGATTGGCGACTTCTGATACGAGCTTCGGTATCGCATATTTTAGACCTGAAAGAGCGGAAGCAGAAATTCCACAGCTAATTAAAGCGGAATAATTAAAAGCAAAAAGACCATATACCATTTTTTGACCTTCTTTATCGCGATTTAAAAAAGCAAAGCCGTTACTAAGGTAAGGATGGGCATCTAATACTAGGTTGGCGATTTCATGTGGTGCTTTGTAATGATCGCTCCAGCGGGCGATGTGTCTTTCAACAAGTCGTAATTCTGGACGCAGAGCCGGATCTGTTAGAAGCCCTGTGCTAATAATTAAATAGTCAAACGCAAACGTTCCCTGAGGAGTTGTTACAACTGCTTTGTCCTGCTTTTCCTCGACATCGAGCCATGGGGCATGTACGTGCAAATGAAAGCCTGGCCATGAGGAAGCGCGTCCGAATGTATCATTAGTAGGCGGCTGATTGTATTCGAAAAAATGAGCCATCACTTCATATTTTTCATCATCTGATAGAGCATGGAAACGTTCAATCATTCCTGAAGTTTCCATTTGTCTGATTGGATTAATACGCGGAAGTTCTTTTCGTCGAACAAATACATGAGCTTCAGCAACCCCTTCGGAAAGCGCATAGTTGGCGTTATCAAACGCGGAAGCTCCTCCTCCTAAAACAGCTACTTTTTTGTTTTTTAACGTAGTAAAATCAATGGTTTGTGAAGTGTGAGAATAAAGGTGAGGCGGCAATTTTTCAGAAATCATAGGCGGGACATGCCACTCTCCTCCTCCTTGAATTCCTGTAGCTAGTATAACTTTACGTGCCATCAGTGTAGGACACGCAGCTCCATTTCCTTTAATATGCAAGCGATGAATACCTGTTTCTGTAGGCTCAATTAACGTTAATTTTATTTCATTTGCCACAGGAAGGTTAAGAATATTCCGATACCAGCGCAAATAATTCATCCACTCTCCTCTTGGGATTTTGTCAAGAGCTTCCCAGCCTTCTGAGCCAAATTGTGCTTCCCACCACGCTTGAAACGTAAGCGAAGGCATACCTAAATCGATAGATGTTAAGTTTTTGGGCGTTCTCAGGGTGATCATTCGTGCATATGTTTCCCACGGACCTTCTAAACCCGAACGGTTTTCGTCAATAACAAGAATATTTGACACGCGTTCTCGCAGCAAACCAAAGGCCGTTCCTAAACCGCTTTGACCTCCTCCAATAATGATTACATCATATACGTGTTCATTCCTAGGAATGATTGGCTGTACTTCTGTTGGTTTCCTAAAGGAAAGGTAAGAAAGATCGGTTTCTACTCTTTTATTTAAAGCTTCTAAGCTCATCGTTATCTCTCCTTTCAATAAAGTTTCTCCGTGATAAAAAGTTTTTTATATCTCACATAAAATGATAGGTTTTGTAACATCGTTTGATTTATATTTATATTATCACTTTTGGAATATGATTGTATCTCCATTCTCTCTAAAGTTTTTTTTACGAATTGTGTAAAATCACTAATATAATTTTTTTACATCTTATGTATGGAACCATATTTACATCGTTTAAAATGAAAAAGCCCTTTCAAAGTTTAATGAAGAAAGCTTTTCTGACATCAATCTTAAGGAGAGCGTGTGTAAGTTTGTGACAGTTATTTGTTAATTACGCTCTACTACTTGACTATCGTATTCATCAAATCTATAGTCATAATTAGTAACTCAGCAAAGGGAGTCAACGTATGAGAAATTTATTTAAAATAACAGCTATATTTACAACGATTGTCATGTTTATTTTGATGATTGCCGGCAGCCTTGTAACAACTACAGGATCTGGATTAGGATGCGGAAACGAGTGGCCATTGTGTAACGGGCAGTTAATACCCGAATACGCAGTAGCAACAATGATTGAATATACGCATCGTTTGATTACCGCATTTGCAGGTCTTCTTGTTTTAGCATTTTCTATTTGGGCTTGGATTCGTTATCGCAGAAAACGTGAAGTGAAAATTTTAGCGATTATGAGTATTGCATTTATCGTTATCGAGTCATTACTCGGAGCTTCTGCAGTTATCTGGCCTCAGTCAGCTGAAGCGCTAGCACTGCATTTCGGTCTTTCGCTTATTGCGTTTACCGGTGTATTTTTACTTTCAATGTTTGTTATTCAAAAGGACCGTTCGGACCATTTTATTAAAGGAGCGGTCACGGGCAAATTTAAATGGCTCGCATGGTTTACGCTTCTGTTTACTTACTGCGATATTTATTTAGGTGCATATGTGCGTCACAAAGGTGCAAGCTTAGCGTGTACAAGCTTTCCTGCTTGTTATGGCAATACTCTTATTCCAAAGCTTTCAGGAACAACAGGCATTCACTTTGCCCACCGATTTGCTGCTCTTGTGCTGTTTGTTCTTATCATTTGGATCATGGTGTCTGCCATCAAACAGTATAAAGAAACTCGCCGTGATATTTACTATGCGTCCATCATTGCGGTTGCTTTAACCATTGCTCAAATATTTAGCGGTATATTTGTTGTAATGTCTCGCTTAAATGTCTTTGCTACACTGTCTCACTCGGCATTCATTACAGCTTTATTCGCTACGCTTAGCTACATTTGTGTACAGACTTTAAAAGGAAAAAGACAATAAAACAGAAATAACTCTACAAAAAAACACGTGCAGTTCATAACTGCACGTGTTTTTTTGAGTTAAGCTAATTCTATTCCGCCTGTAATGCCATAAACTTGAGCTGTTACGTAGCTTGCATCCGTTGAAGCTAAAAATACGTATACATTTGCTAGCTCTACCGGCTGACCAGCACGCTGCAAAGGTGTATCTTGTCCAAAGGCTGGAATAGCATCGCTTGGCTGCCCTCCAGAAATTTGCAGCGGCGTCCAGATAGGTCCTGGAGCAACGGAGTTGACGCGAATACCTTTTGGAGCTAATTGCTTGGCTAGTCCGCGAGTGAATCCGTTAATAGCAAACTTTGTAGCTGCATAATCTAATAAATTAGGACTTGGGCTATAGCCCTGTACAGAACTTGTTGTGATAATAGAAGCACCTGCTGGTAAATAAGGCAGCGCTGCTTTTACGGTCCAATATAAAGAGAACACATTCACTTCAAAGGTTTTGCGCAGTTGGTCCGTTTCTAAATCAGCAAGGTCTTCTACTGCCTGCTGTTTACCTGCTACGAGCGCTAAAACGTCTAATCCATCTAACTCTTTATAAGCTTTTTCTACTAGCTCTTTGCAAAAAGATTCTTCGCCTACATCACCAGGTATGAGCACAGCTTTTCTTCCTTCTGCTTCGATAAGCTTTTGTACTTCTTCTGCATCCGCTTGCTCTTGTGGCAAGTAATTAAGCGCAACGTCTGCGCCTTCTCTTGCGTAAGCAATCGCTGCTGCTCGGCCGATACCTGAATCTCCACCTGTCACAAGAGCTTTTCTGCCTTTTAATTTACCTGCACCTATGTAACTGTTCTCCCCGCAGTCTGGGATGACGTTCATTTCTTTCTGTACACCAGGCGGTTCTTGATACTGTTTTGGATAGTTTTCATGGAAATATTGAGTTAATGGATTATTTAATTTTGACATATTCGTCACTCCTTTATAAATCAACCTTAACCAACTAAGGAAAAGTTTTCTATACCCTTGTTCTTCCCGTCTTCTTCTTCAGTAAACATGTTTAATATGCTCTACTATCATTACCGTCCTTCCATTACTACGCATAAAAAAGAGGTTGAGACATAACTACATCAATCCAATCTAACGACGAACAAATTGGATACATGAGCCAGTATGGATCGCTTGGTACACCGCTGTTGATTTCCGTGCAAGGCTTCGCTTTCCGCGGGCGGCTGGTGAGCCTCCTCGTCGCTTACGCTCCTGTGGGGTCTCACCTATTCCGCTTTTCCCGCAGGAGTCTTCCCCTTGCCCTCCAATCAACAGCTAGAAGCAACTATATACATGAAACCTATGTTCACCATCACACTGAAAAAATCCGAACGAGTTGGATTCTCCATCAAGAATCTCGATTCATCGTTCGGATCTTCTTTCAACTAAACTACTTTTGTCCCAGCCTCTTTAGATAAATGGTGAGGGCTTTACATTTCTGCTGCGAACAATAAGCTTCATTTCTTTCTCTTCTGTGACTGCTACTCTGTCAGTTCCACTTGCAAAGGCTTTAATTCCTCTTCAGCTTCTTTAGGGGTGCGAACGATTAACACATCACATTTGGCATAGCGTAAAATATGCTGAGATACACTTCCGATTAAGATGCGCTCTACTGCGTTTAACCCAGTTGCACCGCATACAATTAAATCAACGTGCTTTTCTGGTGCAATTTTTTTAGATATTTTTGTTTTAGGAGAGCCATGTTCAATTAATGTCTCGACTTTCGTTACTCCAGCCTTTATCGCTAGCTTACTATAGTTGGTTAAAAGTTCTTCAGCAAATTTCTCTGCATCTTGAAAGCGTGTATCCGTATAGAATGCATAAGGTGATGGACTTAGCACCTGTATGTCGATAACGTGACAAAGTATCAAATGAGCGTTATTTTTTTTCGCACTGTTAACTGCTTTTTTGAATGCCCACTCTGCTTCTACAGAACCGTCTACTGCTACGAGTATATTACGATAAATATTCATCATAATCTCTCCTTTATCTTTCGTTTATAAAGAACTTTCCTGGCTACACTTTTATTCTACTTCTGGTGCAAACGAAAGTATGTGATATTTATCACAATATAGAGAAGTTAATAAAAATAGAGCCGTGCACTACACACGGCTCCATTTTCATTGAACTTGAGAGTTAAAAGTCATTATCCAAATAGATCCTGCTACAATCGTAATAACAAAAACAATTCCAAGTATTAAAGCCATCACATTATAACGAGGCTTCTCTCCATCTTTAATATGCATGAAGAAAAACAATTGAACGAAAAATTGAAGCACGGCCATTCCTAGAATGCTAGCTAGCAATATATTTTTAGCAAGTACGTGGTTTAATACCAGCAGCAAAGGAATAACAGTTAAGATAATCGAGAAAATAAATCCTATTGTATAAGCTTTTAACGACCCATGGTTCTCCATCTACATCACCCCCATTAAATACACGACCGTGTAAAGGAAGATCCAAACAACATCAAGGAAATGCCAGTATAAGCTGATAATCGTGACTTTTCGCTTTGTTACAGAGGTAATTCCGTATCGTTTTAATTGAATTGTAATTGAAATCATCCAAATGATTCCGATAGAAACGTGCAGCCCATGCGTACTAACTAGCGTATAGAAAGCTGTAAAAAATGCGCTCGTAGAAATGGTTGCTCCTTCATGAACCATTGTTTGAAATTCATGAATTTCAAGGCCAACAAAGCACACACCTAAAAGCAGAGTTACGATTAGCCACCCAATTAAAGGCTTTATATTTCTCGAAAAGAAATTGTTGAACGCGCCAATAAAAATGATGTAGAAATGTTAAATGCACTTCAAAACTTTGGCTTTTATATCGGCATTGGATTAACCAATATTCTCAATACATTTGATGTAGAGGCTGTTATCTTGAGAAATCATATAATTGAATCTCATCCCATTGTTTTAAATACCATTAAAAATGAAGTTTCTTCTAGGGTCCATTCTTATTTAGAAAATAAATGTGAACTACTGCCTTCTTCGTTAGGAAAAAATGCACCTGCTTTAGGAGCTGTTTCCATCGTTATTGATTCTTTCTTAAGTGTTAGTCCTATAAGTTAGTTAAGTGAACGCAAAGGTTAGTAAACTATATCACGTTTGATTTTAAGAATGAAGCAGCTATTTTCGATTAATAGATTTTCTATCAAAAGGAAAGAATTTAAACAGTTTTAACAAGAGTATTATGCCTGTTTCCACCCTCACCTTTTTCATCCCATGCAGCCAGTCACCTATCATAACGGCAACTGGCTGTTTATATGTTATAGGCAACCTGCTCTTTCATGGACTACGCAGAGCCTTGCCTGTTAGTTTAGCTTATCTGCTTTTTAAATTATGAAGCATGTCTTGTCAGAGTAGTTATGACTTCCTTATATTCTTCTAGCTCTTTGCTCTGTGCAAGAGTATTGATTTTCTCTAGCGATAAAAGAGAGCTCTGAATAATAAATGTGCGAGGCTCCGTATCATTTTGCAGTAATTCATCAGATATAAACGTAACAAATTCTAGACTTTTTTTCCGCTCCTCTTCGTTTGTTAGTTTATTTTCAATCACCCGTTTTAACTTCGCGGTTACACGCGTCAGATCAGTCGAAAAATGACTTTCCGTTTTCTTATTAAACACCGCAGAGTAAACGAAAGGATTAAATAATTGTTCTTTTTGTTCTGCTACTTCGATTACGATTTCCTCTGTACGCTTTATACAATAACGGACAATTTGTTCAATAGGTAATGGATAGTTTAGTGCTTTATTCATTTTAAACATATTATTAAGCATTCCTTCTAGCAGCACGGCTCCATCAAATAAATAAGGAGCAGTATTAGATGGAAAAATCTGCTGAAAGCGTTCATATATCCAGTTGAATGTTGCCGCTTTTAACTCCTCTATATAATGAAATGTTTTAACTTCATTTAAAATGAGTGTACTTTCAATAATTTCAGGAATTTTGTTTTGCTCTGCAAAGTTCAGCATAAAGATCATCTGTTCTTCAAATACCTTCTGATTATCCCCTTTATATTCAATGGCTACTTTTTCTCTTTGTAGAATAAGTGATTCTTGCAGAGACGAAAGTAATGAGATAAGCAGTTCGCTTTTAGAAGAGAAATATTTATAAAATGTTCCTTTTGAAATACCGCTTCTTTCTAATATATCTTGTACCGAAGTGTCTACGTATCCTTTTTCCATAAAAAGCTGATGTGTATGCCCTAAAATATCGAGCTGTTTTTGATTCATTGCTGTTACTCCTCTGTTTACAATTTACTTTTTATTTAGTATAACTTATCTGCCTTTTCCTACGTAAATTTTATCCTTTTTCCTTGATAAACAAGTAAAAATAATTATATACTATTAGTACATTTTTATACATGTAGTATAAAAATGTACTAATAGTATAGGTTAATTACCTGTAAAAAAAGCTATATCCGGCTACAACTATATGTAGAAAGGAATGTTTTTGTGAAAAACCTAGATAAAACCGTAGAAGATAAGGAAGTTTTAGACTTATTTAGTGGTAAGAGCTGTAAAAATCCATTTGTGTTATTTTCGAAAATGCGGGAGATGGGCGCCGTTATTCCTATTCCTTCTCCGATGGAAGAAATAAAAACTCAGGCTTGGGTAGTGACTCGTATGGAAGAGGCTATGCAAGTTCTAAAAGATCACCATCATTTTACGGTAGACCAAAGTTCTGTTAGCAAAAATCATGATACGCGAAAACATAAAGCTGATGAGTCCGATCCCCCTACATTCTTTGGAGGACAATCGATGCTTTCTGTTGATGATCCAGATCACCGACGCCTACGCACGCTTGTATCAAAAGCATTTACGCCAAGATACATGGAAAGCTTACGTCCACGTGTACAGGAAATAGCCGATGAGTTACTCGATGAAGTACATGACAAAGGGAAAATGGATCTTGTTAAAGACTACGCCTTTCCATTACCCATCAACGTTATTTCTGACATGCTTGGTGTTCCAAAAGAAGATAAAGAAAAAATTCACGGCTGGTCTGCTGCTATTGCAAGAGGGCTGAGCTTAGGGAGAAGAGATCCTGGCGTGGAAAAGCAAATAAAAGCTTTTGGAACGTACACCATGCAGTTGGTAGATGCTAAGCGTAAGCACCCTGCCGACGACTTAATAAGTCAGTTAGTCGCGATTGAAGAAGAAGGAGATCGCTTAAGTGAAACAGAATTGCTTTCAATGATTACATTATTAATTTTTGCTGGTCATGAGACTACATCAAATTTAATCGCGACCGGATCTTTAATGTTATTTGATCATCCTGAACAGCTGAAAAAAATTAAAGCCGACCCTGCCTTAGTATCGTCAGCTGTTGAAGAATTGCTTCGTTTTAATGGACCAGCCACTATTTCAGGACCTCGTTATGCTACAAAAGATCTTGAATTGGGCGGTCAACAGATTAAAAAAGGCGACATGGTAATTCCTGTCTTAAAGTCAGCAAATCGTGATGAGCAGCAGTTTATAGATGCGGAGGAACTTGATATTATGCGCCCTATCAAGCGCCACTTGGCCTTTGGTCATGGTATTCATATGTGCTTAGGAGCTCCACTAGCTCGTATAGAAGCAGATGTTGCCTTTTCTACTCTACTAAGACGTATGCCTAATCTGCGCCTTTCCATTCCTCGGGAAGAAGTAAATTTACATTTTACACTGAGCTCACAAGGAGTAACTTCATTGCCGGTTATTTTTTAAAACATCTAAAAAGTACAATTCAACAAAGTAATTATTTATCTAGCAAGTGACAACTGCTGAGCTATATAGCTATTAGATTCCAAATCTATACCTATTCTAAAGGAGGAATAAGATCATATGAACAAAGAAGTCATTCCCGTTACAGAAATTCCAAAATTCCAATCACGTGCAGAAGAGTTTTTCCCTATTGAATGGTATAAAGAAATGCTGAACAACCACCCTGTTTATTTTCATGAAAAAACAAACACATGGAATGTATTTAAATACGACCATGTTAAACAAGTCTTGAGCAACTACGAATTTTTTTCAAGCGATGGACAAAGAACGACTATTTTTGTTGGAGATAATAGTAAGAAAAAAAGCACATCTCCAATTACTAATCTCACAAACTTAGATCCTCCTGATCACCGGAAAGCTCGATCTTTGCTTGCTGCAGCCTTTACTCCTCGTAGTTTAAAAAACTGGGAACCGCGAATCAAACAAATTGCAGCAGACCTTGTAGAAGCGATACAAAAGAATTCAACTATTAATATTGTTGAAGATTTATCCTCTCCTTTTCCTAGCTTAGTTATAGCAGATCTATTCGGCGTACCGGTAAAAGATCGATATCAGTTCAAAAAATGGGTAGATATTCTCTTTCAGCCTTATGACCAAGAAAGATTAGCAGAGATTGAACAAGAAAAACAACGTGCAGGAGCAGAATATTTTCAATACCTCTATCCTATTGTTATTGAAAAGCGTTCTAACCTTTCTGATGATATTATCTCAGACTTAATTCAAGCGGAAGTTGATGGTGAAAAATTCACAGATGAAGAAATTGTGCACGCTACCATGCTGCTTTTAGGTGCAGGAGTTGAAACCACAAGTCACGCCATTGCAAATATGTTTTATTCTTTCTTATATGACGACAAGTCGTTATACAGCGAGCTGAGAAACAATAGAGAGTTAGCTCCAAAAGCAGTAGAAGAAATGCTTCGATATCGGTTTCACATCTCCAGACGAGATCGCACGGTTAAACAAGATAACGAGTTATTAGGCGTTAAGCTAAAAAAAGGAGATGTAGTTATTGCGTGGATGAGTGCATGTAATATGGATGAAAATATGTTTGAAAACCCTTTTTCTGTAGATATTCACCGTCCAACCAATAAAAAGCACTTAACATTTGGAAACGGACCTCATTTTTGTTTAGGCGCCCCTCTTGCCCGACTTGAAATGAAAATCATATTAGAAGCATTTTTAGAGGCATTTTCTCACATCGAACCATTTGAAGATTTTGAATTAGAATCGCATTTAACAGCTTCAGCTACGGGTCAATCTTTAACATACTTGCCCATGACGGTGTACAGATAAAGTTTATGTACAAGACAAAGCAGAGAAACGTGAAAGAGGTGTATCTTCTCCCTCATGTTTCTCTTTTCTTTTATCATTCCGTTATTTACTAGGCTTTTATTATCTCGTTTAAGTATTTATGTACCAAATTTGAGAGGCCTTTAATACCATTCAAATCCTCATCCCAAAAATCTTTATTCCCTAGGATATTTTCAACCAGTTGCAAGAGAGAAATCTGATTTTTTTGATATTGCAACCACTGGTCTCTATAAAACTCTAAAATATATTCTTCATCTTTTAATATATATGGTTGGCCCTTAAAACCTTCTCCTGTCCAAGTGCCTTTAAGCTTCTCTACTTTATAAAAACGAATAAGCACTGCAAAGGCTTGAACAATTCCAAGAGGAAGTGCTCTGTTTAGGTCGACATAGCTTTTTAAAGTGGGCAGTAGACGATGCTTGAATTTTGATAAGCTGTTTAATGAAATATCAGCAAGACGATGATGAATAAATGGATTGGTGAATCGTTCAAATACCTCTTCTGCGTATACTTTATTTTCATTAAAATCACCTTGGGTAGAAGGAATAACTTCTTTTTTTATTACTTCATGCAGAAAGTGATTAAAGTTGGCGTTTTCCATAAATTCTTTTACTGTTTCGACTCCTGACAAAATTCCACGTAATGCCATAAGTGTATGAGCCCCATTTAAGATACGGACTTTTCGTGTTTGGTAAGGAGATAAATCCTTCACCCAATGCACATTTAAACCGGCTTTTTTAAAAGGAAGGCGATGATCTAATTCACTGTTTCCTTCTATAGCCCAAAAATGATAAGGTTCTGCTGTATTCAGTAAGAAATCCTCATATCCCCATGCTGTAAATAAAGCTTCTGCTTCTGCCTTAGGAAATCCTGTGACTATTCGATCTACCAACGAATTAAGGAATAAATTATGTTCTTTTATCCATTTTATAAATGCTTCAGGTAACTCCCACTCTTTACTATAACGGAGCACGCATTCTTTTAAGGTATCTCCATTTTTTTCAAGAAGTTCACACGGAAGCATAGTTAACCCTTTTTTTGTATTTCCACTGAAATGCAAATAGCGATGGTACAAAAAGAGTGTTAATTTTCCCGGAAATGATTGAATTGGGACACCTTCTTCTAATAAAGTTGGCTGATAGTTAAGTCCCGCTTCCGTCGTATTAGAGATTACAAATTCCAATGTAGGATTTGCTGCTAATTGTAAAAAGGTATTCCACTCTTCGTATGGATTAATGACTTGGGAGAAAACAGAAATTACTTCACTAGACGTAACCGTATCTCCGTTTTCCACTCCACGTGTAAGCAAGGTATAGAGTCCATCTTGCTCCTTCAATTTGTCTATTTTCTCTTTCCCCGCAGGTCGAGGCTGCGTGACAGCAATACTTCCTTGAAAATAGCCTTTCTTGTTGCATTGATGAATCATCCAGTCACAGAAGCCACGCAGGAAATTTCCTTCTCCAATCTGTAACACTTTTATAGGATATTCTAAGCCTACATAGTTATCTTGAATAGGAGCGGTCTTTTTATTAAGTGGGTTTAAAGTATCTTGTGAATTATTCAATGTAGATTCCTCCTTTGTATAATGAATTGCTTAGCTTTTCATAGTGATTGATTATATTTCTACAATAGCTTTAATCACATTTGCTTCAGGAGTTAACCAGTCTTCAAACTGTTCAATTAGTTGATCAAACTGTGCTCGGTGCGTAATATAGCGATTTAAATCTACTTTGTTGCATTTCAGAGTGTCTACTACATAATGAAAATCTTCTAACGTAGCATTCCTGCTTCCCATCAGCGTCAGCTCCCTTTTATGGAATTCTGGATCGTTAAATGAGATGTCTGCTTTCACTAGACCTACGTATATTAATTTTCCGCCATGAGCCGAATAGTTAAATGCCTCTGTCATTGATTTAGCATTGCCCGTTGCATCAAATACTATTGTTGGCATCTCTGCATTTGTTAACTCTACTAATTTATCAAACGGATTATTAAGAACATTTAGCGTATAGTCCACTTTAGCCCATTCACTGGCAAATGCTAAGCGCTCGTTATTTACATCCATTGCTATGACTTTTGCTCCTTGGTCTTTAGCAAATGCCATCACCCCTAAACCAATAGGACCAGCACCAATAACTAAGACAAACTCTCCTTGCTGAATCTCAGCGCGTCTAACTGCATGAGCTCCTATACTTAATGGTTCCACCATTGCAGCTTGGTCAAGTGTTAGTCCCTCAGCTCTCACTAAATGCGTATAAGGAACCGTAATCCACTCACTCATTCCTCCTTCAATATGTACACCTAATACTTTCATATCTGTACAGCAATTTGTTTTTCCATTTCTACAAGCAATGCATTTTCCACATTCCATATAAGGGATAATGGAGACTTGATCACCAGCTTTTAATCCCAACTCATTGTGAGGAATAAATTCAATGTATCCTGACAATTCATGACCGAGTACACGAGGGTAAGTGAAAAAGGGCTGGTTTCCTTCATAGGCATGAATGTCTGTACCACATATCCCAATACGTTGAATACGAATTAATGCTTCTTCTGCCTGGGGGATAGGTCTTTTACTTTCCACTTTTTTCAACTGGTTGGGCTGTTCACATACAATGCTTTTCATGCTTTATCTCTCCATTTCAATTTAAGATTCTTTTATTCAATACACGCATATTAGAGAATGACGCCTTCTTTAAAAATACTAATTTCTCGAAAGCCTAAACGTTCATTATTTGTTTGAGTTTGACCTGAAGCAACATTCAAAATATACTGCAATAAATCATGCTTTAGTTCCTCTATGGTTTGATCTTCAATTAGCCTGCCTGCATTATAATCAATCCAATGTTTTTTGCGATGTGCTAACTCGGAGTTTGTAGATATCTTCACTGTAGGTACGGGACCTCCAAATGGTGTACCTCTCCCCGTTGTAAACAACACAATATGAGCACCCGCTGCAGCTAATGCTGTTACGGAAATCAAATCATTTCCAGGGGCATTTACTAGGTTCAATCCTGATTTGATTACCCGCTCACCATATGGAACAACATCTTCAACTCTAGAATTCCCTCCTTTTTGTGTACAACCAAGAGATTTTTCCTCTAGAGTGCTAATTCCACCGTCTTTATTTCCTGGGGATGGATTTTCATAAATTTCTTGATTATGCCGAATAAAATATTCTTTAAAATCATTAACTAGATTTGTAATTTTGTTAAACGTTTCTTCATTCTTAGCCCGACTCATTAGAATCGTTTCCGCACCAAACATTTCTGGTACTTCTGTTAAAATAGCTGTTCCTCCACTAGCAACGACTATATCAGAAACTGCTCCAACTAACGGGTTCGCTGTAATACCTGAGAAACCATCTGATCCTCCACACTTCAAACCTATTTTTAGTTTTGAAAGAGGGATAGGTTGGCGTTCATATTGATTAGCATGTGCTACTAACTCCGAAATAAGAGATATTCCTTTTTCTAATTCGTCTTCAACTTCTTGTGCTTTAAGGAATTTAATACGACCTGTCGCATACTCACCAATAACCTCTTTAAACGCTTCAATTTGATTATTTTCACAACCTAATCCAACGACTAGAATACCCGCAGCATTTGGATGCTGAGTTAAAGCAGCTAAAAGCTTTTGTGTATTTGTGAGATCATCTCCTAATTGCGAGCAGCCGTATGGGTGAGGAAAATGATAAATTCCATCCACTCTTTCATCTCTGAACTGTTCAGTCGCCATTTTAGCTAGAAGTTCACACGTTTTATTAATACACCCAACCGTATTAATAATCCAAATTTCATTACGAATTCCTACTTCGCCATTTTCACGAATATATCCTTGAAACGTATAATTCAAAGCTTTTGGAATATTTGGTTGAGTAATTGGCTGGTACTCATAATTCAGAACACCACTTAATCCGGATTGTAAATTATGAGTATGAATCCACTCTCCTTCTTCTAAATCTGTTTTAGCTTTCCCAATTGAGTATCCATATTTAAAGATGTCCTCACCTTTTTTTCGGGGCTTTACTAAAATTTTATGACCTCTAGGAATATCAGTACGAATAGGAATTTCAATGCTGTTTTTACCCTCGCCTTGCACGTTTATAACTTCACCTTTGGCAATTTCCTTTATAGAAATAACAACACTGTCTTTTGAATGTAATTGAATAACCTTACTCATTTTTCCCCCTCCATTTGCCTCATATTTAGATGCTCTAAAAAGATAACGTTTTCATTTTGCGAATATATTTATATAGTACCATCAATACTTGAAATAAAAATTGCGGTTTTTGCTGTATTTATACTGTTTTTTGATATAAATTAGTAAAAAGAGGAGGTGGATTTCATGAGTAACTTAAAAAGTGAATTACACAGCAATTTTCCATTTTTATTTGTCTATAAGGATACGAAAAGTCCTCAAAAAGAATTATCTAACCATATGCATGATTATTATGAGATGGTGTACGTTTATGGAGGAAAAGGAACTTTTTTTGTAGGTGATATTTTTTACGAAATGAATCAAGGAGATATTTTTTTAATTCCTAATAATACAATTCATCGAGCGATGCCAGATAAAGAAAACCCTGTAACGTCTACTATTCTTTTTTTTAGCCCTATGTTAATCTATAAGGATTTGATTAATGATTCTTTTTCTTATTTTAGTATTTTTGACGTAGTAAAAAAGGGTAAAAACTATAAAATTTCGTTGCAATCAGAGGAAAAACAACAAATCGAAAAATTGCTTATACAAATTTATGAGGAAATAACTAACGAAGAACCGGGTTCAAAGCATTATGTCCTACTGATTGTTCACCAGATGATGCTAGAGTTATATCGTACTCACGCCAAAAGCAAGGGAGCTGTAAAAAATAATACGTATAAGGTAGAGTGGATTGCAGACATTTTACGTCATATAAACGAACATCTACATGAACCTCTCTCATTGACAACTCTTGCAGATAAATGTTTAGTCAGTCCTTCTCACTTCAGCAGGGTTTTCAAGGAAACAACAGGGATAGGGTTAACTGTCTATATCAATACAAAGCGGATTATTAAATCGAAAGAACTTTTACTAAAAACCAATTATACAATTTCCCATATCGCTGAAATGTGTGGATTTGAAAGTAACCCTCATTTTTATCGAATGTTTAAAAAATATATGAATATAACTCCAGCTATCTATAGAAAGAAAAATGACACAAGTAACATATAAACGAAGTAATACAAAAAAAGGTACAAGCACATAAGTGACGATGTGCTTGTACCCTTTTATCTAATTCTACAGCCCTGTCTTAGAATTCAAATTAACATCTTTGGAAACAAATTGTGCTGTTGGTTTTACAATTGGACGTACAAATCGAATAACCGCAAGTGAGGCAAATACTGCTAATCCTCCAGCAAGTAAAAAGGCAGCAGTGTAAGTTCCTGATCTCTCAACAAGGAAACCGGTTAACGTAGGACCAATGATTCCAGCCGTATTAGCCAAGAAGTGCATAAACCCTCCTACGGATCCAACGTTATTTTTGTCTACTACATCGTTAACGATTGCCCAGTAGATAGCTCCTGTTAAGTACAGAAAGAATACGGAAAGTGCAACGAGTGTGACCGCACTGACTGTAGTTGTTACAAGGCCTGCTACACCTATACAAACGGCTGATAAAAATAAACATGTGACAAGCACCAGCTTACGTGAGAACAGCACTCCTTTTTGAGCGAATTTTTTGGAGAAGAAATCCGATACAAAGCCTCCTAGAGCCAGACCAATAAAACCGAGAATCCAAGGAATGACGGTAGTAATACTCATTTCTTTAACACTAAGGCCGCGCGCATCTACTAAGTAACTTGGAAACCAAGTTAGGAAAAAGAACAAAATGTAGTTGTAAGCAAAAAACGCAAATGCTGTAAATAACACAGTTTTATGTTTCAAGTAAAAAGTTAGCTTCAATTTACTTTCTGTTGCTGCAGGAATTTCTTGCATCTTCATCTCTTCTGATGTATTCGAAGGCTTTTCTTTAACAAATTTCCACCAGCAAACAGCCCAAATGATTCCAATTAACATAATGGCAATAAAGGACACTTTCCAGCCATATGCAATGGCAATAAAACCAACGATCGGACCAGAGATAGCTCCTCCAAGGGGTGTACCGCTGTTAGTCAAACCAATAACAGTTGCACGATTGCTTGATGGAAACCAGTTATTTACCATTTTACTTATTGTAGCGGAGAGTGGACCTTCACCCATCCCAAATAAAACTCGAATAGCAATCATACTTGCAAAGCCTACAGCAATGACAAGAGCACCGCTAAATATTGACCATACAATCATAGCTACAAAAAGCGTTAGCTTAGCACCATATTTGTCAGAAGCCATTCCTCCAAGGAAGTTGAAAATTGCATAACCTACAGAGAAACTACTAAAAATAATTCCCATCTCAGTGGGCGTAAGAGATAAATCATCTTGAATAAAAGGAGCTGCAATCGATAATGCAGAACGATCTAGGTAATTAATAATTCCTGCTAAAAACAAAAATAAAATGACAATGCCTTTTCCTTGTGAAAACATAAATACCCCCCTTTGTTTGTACAGCCCATTGCTTTTTTGAAAGCGATTCCATTATAAGCCAAAGTTAAATAATTTCTTTCTTCAAGTAAGGTGATTTTAAAAGTAAATCGATTTACTAAGAACCAAGCAAAAAAGTGTTCCTTTTTTGCTTGATGGTTTCTAACAAGAAGTGCCAAGAAGCAGAACTGGTTTCAAACGATGGATGCTAGTATCGATTTTATCCGTTTTATTGATTTGATTAAAAAGAAGTTCTGCTGCTAAATTCGCCATTTGCACGGTTGGCTGTTTAATAGTGGTAATTGTTGGCGTATAAAGCTTTGCAAACGATACCTCGTCAATACCAATAACGGCTAGGTCTTGTGGTATTCTTAAGTTTTCTTTTTTTATATATTGCAGAACTTCATTAAGAACGATATCGTTCCCTGCTAATATTGCCTTAGGCGGCTGGGATAAAATGAATAATTCAGAAAGCGCTTCTGAAATCTTTTCTATATCTGCTGTTTTAATATAATCTTCATTGGGGTTTATTCCATGTAACAATAATGAAGATTTATATCCTTCGATCCGCTCCACCCGCGGGCTAATATTTCGAATGATGGACGTAGTTACAATAGCAATATCCTTATATCCTTTTTCAACAAAGTGATCAATTGCCAGCTTAGCCGCTAAGTGATTATCAAGCATGACCGTAGCGATTTCAAGTTCCTGAATGGTTCGATCCATAAATACAATAGGAAAATTTTCTTTTTTCATTCGCTTATATAAGTCTGGATTGCCTCCTGTAGGGAAAATAATAATACCATCTACTTGTTTTGCTTTTAACATTTGAATATAATTTTTTTCTTTATCCGGCTCATCATCAGCGTTACAAACAATGATATGGAATCCCTGATTGTAAAAATAGTTCTCTATTGCACGTATAATTTGAGTTGAAAACGTATGAAGTATATTCGCAACAACAACTCCTACTGTAAACGTCGATTTTTGCTTTAAACTACGGGCCAAAATATTAGGTTCATAGTTTAAATCTTTAATTGCTTCTTCAATCTTTTTTCTGGTCTTTTCACTCATATGTTCATATCGCTTGTTCAAAAACTGAGAGATTGTACTTTTGGATACCTTAGCATGTTTAGCTACATCTGCAATAGTTACCTTGGTCATATCATTCATCCCTAACTTATAAAGAGTAATTGATCCATGATTCATGTAATCAAACAATATTTTATTGTATTAGGAATGTATTTACAATTATTTGTTGATAGTTTTTATTTTTACGGCTCAATTTGACAATGGATATCATAGTCTAGACGCCTGCGTAAGCCATGAACCCTCCATCAACTGGTACTGTGATACCCGTAACGAAGCCGGAATACGTTTCATCTGCAAGCCAAAGTAATGTTCCAAGTAAATCCTCTGGTTTTCCAAACCGCTTCATTGGTGTCGAAGTGATAATTTTGTTGGATCTTTCTGTTAAGCTTCCATCATTATTAAGCAATAAATCTCGATTTTGTTTTGTTAAAAAGAATCCTGGAGCGATAGCATTTACTCGTAAGCCAGCTTCAGCAAAATGAACAGCCATCCACATGGTAAAGTTATTAATAGAAGCTTTAGCAGCACTATAGGCTGGTACTTTTGTCATCGGTGCATATGAACTCATAGAAGAAATATTAATAATAACAGGGGACCTCGCTTCTAATAAAGCTTTTCCAAAAACTTGACTAGCTAAAAACGTTCCTATGAAATTACTAGAAAACACTTGTGAAAAACCATTTTCGTCTAAATCAAAAAATGTTTTTTCCTCCACCTTTTCGCTATATTTTTCTCCCTCTGTAATAGCATCAGGATGATTCCCACCCGCACCGTTAATAAGTAAATCAATACGGCCAAATGTTTTAAGAATTTCTTCTCTTGCATGTAATAAAGAATCTCTATCTAACACATCGGCCTTAACGGAAATAGCCGTTCTACCTAATTCTGTAATCTCATTAACTACTTCTCTTCCTTTATCGATAGTTCTGTTCAAGATAGCTACTTTCATACCTTGCCTTGCTAATTCTTGTGCCATTTTAGAACAAAGTACACCGCTACCCCCAGTAATTACAGCAACTCTTCCAGTTAAATTTTCGTGAATTGAACCCATTCTTTCTCCCCTGCCTTATTGACTTGATGAGCATCCCATAGACCAAGTAAGTACATGATTCCTAAGGCTCGGTCATATAACCCGTAGCCAGGGCGACAAACTTCTCCCCAAATATGACGACCATGATCAGGTCTTACGTAACCGCTATAGTTTTGATTGCTTAATTCTTCTACAACACCTTGAATGTTGATGGATCCATCTTGTGTATAATGAGAAGTTTCTACAAAGTCGCCGTTCTCATAGATTTTTACATTGCGAACATGGGCAAAAGGCGAACGGGAAGCATATTTTTTAGCAATCTCCACCATATTATTTTTAGGATTAGCGCCCATTGATCCTGTACATAAAGTGAACGCGTTAGATGGTGAACCGGATATAGCCATCAATTTTTCATAGCTTGTTTCGCCTGTAATAATACGCGGTAACCCAAAAATAGACCAAGGTGGATCATCCGGATGAATGGCCAATTTAATTCCACATTCCTCTGCCACAGGTAATACTTCTCTAAGGAAAAACTCTAAATTTTCCCATAATAAATCTTCGTTTATCTTTTTGTAAGCCTCAAATAGCTCAGAAATGTGATCCAGCTTTTCAGGCTCCCACCCAGGTAACGTCAGATCTGAGGCTGCTGTCACAGTATGAATTAGCTCTTTAGGATCAATATTTTCTACTTTTCCTTTTTCATAAAATAAGGCAGTAGATCCATCCGCTAAAGGATGAAACATTTCAGTACGAGTCCAGTCAAAGATTGGCATAAAGTTATAACAAATGACTTTGACACCAAATTCTGCGAGATTACGAATTGTCTGTTTATAGTTCTCGATATAAAGTTCTCGCTCTGCATTCCCTAATTTAATAGATTCGTGAACATTAACGCTTTCAACAACATCCGTATGAAAACCAAATGATTGAATATACTCGATTTCTTTTTGGATTTCTTCTATTTCCCATACATCCCCTACAGGCTTTTCATGCAATGCCCAAACAATTCCTTTTACCCCGGGAATTTGTTTAACCTGTTCCAAAGTAACTGTATCATTTCCTTTTCCATACCATCTAAAGGTAATATTCATGATAACACCTCCGTTAGTGTAATACTTTTCCCCATATATTTCTTACTTAATTGAACAACAGCTTCATACCCACCATTTTGATAAGCTTTGTTTAAATCACTCCCAATACCAATGGCTACAGCACCTGCGTTTAGCCATTCTTCCATGTTATTTAAGTTAATTCCGCCTGTAGGCATAATTTTTACGTTAGGTAGAGGACCATTTACTGCTTTAATAAAAGATGGATCAAAGTGACCTGCAGGAAATAGTTTAAGAATGTCGCATCCTAGTTCAAGAGCACTAGCCATTTCTCGAATGCTCATACATCCGGGCATATAAGGAATACCGTATCGATTGCAAAGTTTAGCCACATCTTCAACAAAGTGAGAACTTACAATAAATTTTGCACCATTTAAAATAGCATGACGAGCTGTTTCTGAATCTAGTACAGAACCTGCTCCTAAAAGGACATCTAGCTCTTTTAAGGCTCTAAATGTATCTTCAATTTGAGGAGTAGTATACGTTAACTCGATTGCTTTAATACCGCCTTCTACCGCTGCTTTAGATAATTCAGTTGCTTCATTCGCATCTTTCCCACGAATGACAGCGACTACCTTTGTATTTGTTAATGCGTTAACAGTTGAATATTTATTCATTTTTTCCTCCTTAGTCAAATACAATAATGGCTTTACGAACTTGTTCTGGATGTGCTTCTACAAATTTAAACGCCTCTTGTACTTCCTCTAATGCAAATTGATGCGTTATTAAACCGTTATGACAAAGCTTCTTTCCATTTAATAATTGAACAATTTTTGGAAATTGATTTGTTTGCAATCGCGATCCTGTTACTGTTATTTCTTTTTTAGTAATAGGCAGCTGCGGGATAGCAGAAGGTCTTTCGTCAAATCCAAGCACGACTATCCTTCCTGCAGCAGATACTACTTCAAAGGACAATTGAAACGTATTTGGTAAGCACACGGCATCAATTACTACGTTTGCTCCTTTTCCATTAGTCCATTCTTTAACTCGATGTCGAACGTCTTCCTGCCCAGCATGAACGGTAACATCAGCTCCATTTTCATTCGCAAACCCTAATCGCTCTTCACTTAAATCTGTCATCATCACAGTTGCCCCTTGAAGTTTTGCTAATTTTAATATACAAATCCCAATAGGTCCTGCTCCCTGAATAAGTACCGTATCTCCTTTTTCTACCTCACCCCTCCAAACAGCTTGGGCACCTATAGTGTAAGGTTCTGCCAATACGATTTCTTCCCAGGGGAGAGTTGAGTCTACGACATGAAGTTGCTTCTCTGGAAGTACGAACCATTCCCTCATACCGCCATCTTCATGAACACCGAACACGGATAGATTTTCACACACGTTTGGCCTCTTTTTTTGGCATGCGTAGCACCCCCCACAGTAATTAATAGGTTCTACAACTACATGATCACCAATTTGGATACCGGTAACGCTCTTACCAATCTCCATAACTTCTCCTGCTACTTCATGACCAACGACACGTGGTAAAGTAGCAAGGGGATTTGTACCATGATAGATATGCATATCAGATCCGCAAATTCCCACTCGCTTTGTCTTAACTAAAACATCTGTAGGATTTAAAATTTTTGGTTTTTCTGTTTCTTGGATAACGAGTTTATGAGCTTGTTTGATTTGAACCGCTTTCATTTTTCCACCTACTTCTTTAGAAATTCATATACACTTGAGGCGATCGTAATCCCTTGTTCTAGGTTTCTTTCTTCATGTAACTGTTCAATTTCTCCTGGCACATATACACGTTCAGTTGCCGGAGCGGGCGGTACTTGCTGAAGCTCTTCTATCATTTGATCCATTTGTTCTAAAAAGTGATTTTTATCTGTAAAGAAAGAAGGATTTATTACACAAAAATAGTGACCAAGCTTTCTTTTTTTATCAAGATCGCCGTACATTTTACTAATGTGAGGGCCAAATGCAGCTCCGGATAGCAATCCAGAAAATACATCTACAATCACAGATAAACCGTACCCTTTAGGTCCGCCAAATGTAGAAAGAGAAACGACCTTGTTAGGATCTGTGACAGGAACACCATTCTTGTCTACTCCCCAGCTTGCAGGAATTTCTTTTCCTTCTTCACGCGCTTGAAGAATTTTTCCGAAAGCTACATTGGAGGTGGCCATATCAAGAATGAATGGCTTTTTTGTTTTTGCAGGTATACCATAAGCAATTGGATTCGTTCCAAGAAAAGGTATTTTTCCTCCAAACGGTACAACAATCCTATCTGTGTGTGTCATGGCCATTCCAATTAATTCGACTTCTGTTGCTTTTTGAACAAAATAACTTAATGCACCGCAGTGGCTGCTGTTTATAACAGTAATCATGCCAACTCCATTTTCACGAGCCATCTTAATCGCATGATTAACAGCAATATCACCAATTACATGACCAAACCCGTCATCTCCGTCAACAATTCCAGTTACAGGTCCCGTAGAACGAAAAGAAATGTTAGCATCAGAATTAATTCCACCCGCTCGCAAACGATTTATGTAGTGCTCTGTTCTTAATACACCATGTGAATTTACATTTCTCAAATCTGCGTGAATCAAAACGTCTGCAATTTTTTCTGCGTACGCTTTGTTTATCTTTTCCTCAGTGAACTTTTCAATAACTAGCTGTTTGACTTCTTCCACTGGTACAGTTACTGTGGACATTTTTATCCCCCCTACATGAAAATTAAAATTACCATTTAAATAGTTAGAATAACCAGATTTATATTCTGATAACTTCTATTAATCTACCTTTCAATAATCGCTTCTTTCTGCATAAAAGCTGAAACTTCTTCTAAGTAAGGCAACCCTTCATTATCTCCTGATACAGTCGTAACTAGAGCTCCTACACTATTCCCAAGTTCTAGTCTTTCATCTAAAGGTAATCCATGTAAATATCCATATACATAGCCAGCATCAAAACCATCTCCTGCACCGACTGTGTCTATCGCTTTAACTTTAAAAGCAGTCTTTCGATACCACTTTCCATTGCTGTATACCTTCGAACCATTCGCACCGTCTTTGATTACAAGTTGATCGATACTGTAACGTCTGGCTAGGTTTGCTAACTCACTTTCAGAATTACTTTCTGTGATCATCTTTATTTCATCAAGTCCAGTTAGCAAAATATCAACATGTGGAAAAATTTCAAAATAAACGGATCGTGCCTCTTCAATTGTCCATAACTTCAGTCTTATATTAGGGTCGAATGAAACAGGGATTCCTCTTTTTGCCGCAATTTCAATTACCCTTTTGACAATTTCAATATTTTTATAGTCTATAGCTAAGAACACACCCGTTATATGTATTAAATGAATGTTCTCAAACATCGTCTCCTGAATATCTTCTGGTTCTAATGTTAAAATCGGAGACTGATGTCGATAATAAAAAGTTTTTCCTGAACCATCTTCTCTAATTTCTTTAAAGTTTAGAGATGTAGAAAAGCCATTTATAAACGAAACGTACTCCATATCTATTCCTTCACCACGTGCAAAGTTATAAATGAAACGACCAAATTCATCTTTTCCTAAACGACTCAGCCATTTTGTACGTAGCCCAAGTCGTGCACAGCCAACAGCAAAATTAAGTTCAGCCCCTCCCACCTTTCGTTCAAAATTTGGTACAAATCGCAGAGGTCCTGTTATGGATGGGTTGAGAGTAATCATAGCATCACCTAAAGTGAAAACACCACATGTAGAGGACATTAAATCGCCTACCTTTCTGACTAGATATAACTTTTCTTATATGATGTACTAGCTAATCTTGTTAAAGCCAAATAAACAATTGAGTGTGTCTAAAGTTAAACAAAGTTTTTAAAGTAAATCGGTTTTGTAAACCGGTTTTGTAAATCGATTTATTAAAAGTATAATTGAAAGCACTTACATTTTCAATAATAAAAACAATTATTATTATAAAAATTCAGAAAAATAAATCACTTTCTACTCTAGTTATTGCATAAATGACCCTATTTTTAGGATATTTGTATAATATTTAAAATAAATAAATTTTCACTCCTCATTTAAAAATAGCTGATTTGTGTTTTACCTCTGCTTTTAGAAATTTGTAAATTATTTTAGCGATAAGAAATACTCTATCGTAAAATTAACCTTAGAAAATTAATTTGCTTCCGTGTGTTTAATAAATCTTTTTTATTAAGCATTAATTTGAAATTGGCATGGTAATATATCAGCTATTGTCTTCTCTGCCTTAATACATCTTCTATAAAATGCTGATATAAATAATTAATAAGAGCAGTCGCAATTGAGATTAAAAAAAGTTGAAAACGCGTCATGTTTACCATTTTGTATACCTTTAGTTTTTCTGCCAGACTGGTCAAAGGATAAGCAAATAGATAATCAAATAGAACGTTAAGCAACAAATATTTTTTGAAACTTCCGTAGGTTAACTTGAACACCCAAAAAGTAGCTATAAAAAATGGTCCAAAGAGAAAAGAAATGTCGCTTGAAAGTTTAGGAAAAAGAGGTTTCTTCACTTTCCACCAAGTAAAGCTTTTAGATAACTCACTGATAAAGGCAATAACTAATGAACTAAAGGTCAAAACAGGTAGGTATCTTTTAAAGACAAATTTATCAACTTTTATTATAGACAGCCAAGGCAATAAAAGTACTGCCAAAAGCATTAACTTTCCTTTCATTATGTACCCAACTCCTGCCGTTACGAAAATGTAAGCTAGATTATATCATCTTTAGTTTATGTAATAGGCTTGTTTTTATGTGCTTACTACACTGCGTTAGTTCTTTTATTCGCCTTTTATTAAAAGGTTTCTTCCTTTCTTCATTTTAAACCCTGTACGTTTTCGCTTTCAGGAAATTATTGATTCTCATATTCTGCATGTGCATGGAGAAAATACGAAGGTGAATGATTTAAAAGGAGGAATTAAAAATGACTACAGTACGTGAAGTTATGACCAAAGATGTGAAAGCTTGTGCACCGCATGACCCAGTAACAGCAGCTGCAAAGTTAATGCGTGATATTAATTGTGGTTCTGTGCCAGTGTGTCAAGAAAATCGAGTAATGGGAATGATTACAGACCGTGATATCGTGTTAAATTGCGTGGCGGACGGAAAAGATTGTAATACTGTTCATTGCCATGATTGTATGACTAAAGATGTAATTACTTGTTCTCCGGATACTGATATTCATGAGTGTGCACGTATGATGGCTGATCATCAAATTCGCCGCATTATTGTAGTGGAGAATAATGATATGGTTGGAATCTGCGCAATCGGTGACCTTGCGACAGTAAATGTATATGTTGATGAAGCTGGTGCAGCATTAAGCGAAATTTCTAATCAAGTTCATTAACACATTTCAGCATGTTGAAAGAGCTTGGAATAACAAGTATGATTCCAAGCTCTTTTTTATTATGACACCCTAGTTGAGCTTTTTCTCTTTTGGATAAAATGTTTAACTCTTCATGATTATCGTCATATTTCTGCAAAACCTCTTTATAATATCAGCTTAAAACTCTATTTCTTATCCTATTTTTAGTGTATAAATCCATACTTCCTGTACAAAATAACCCTGTCTACAAGGAGGTGCTAACATGCCAAATTTAAACGATAACAAATTTAAAAAGATTCAATCTGAGAGTCAAAAGCAAGGAAAGTCTCAAGAGGAATATGCGGCTGAGCTTGATGCTAATCGTGCAAAAAGCCAAAAGAAAAAGTAACAATAAAAAAGGATTACAACCGGTAGAGACCCGTTTGTAATCCTTTTTATCATCCCGCTGTGTTACAGGCTGCGATCAGTTATAAATGTATAGTGAGTATATGCTTCATACTTCTCACCAGGCTTTAATACACAAGAAGGAAAATGCTTATGATGAATAGCGTCTGGTAAACCTTGTGTTTCTAGGCAAACACCAAGGTATTTCTCTGAGTGAACACCTCTAATTTCGAATTCTTCGTCTAGATGATTTCCCGTATAGAGAACTACTGAAGGCTGATCCGTTTTGATTTCTACTTTGCGACCACTTGCAGGATCAAATAATGACATCTGATGTTCTGTTTCTTCTTCTAAAAGAAAAGGATGATCGTATCCTTTACCAACTAATACATTTTGCGGATGAGTGGATTCCACTCCTTCCTTGAGACTATGTCCTTTTCTAAAATCAAATGGGGTATCTGTGACATTTATCGTTTCTCCAGTAGGTAAAAGATCATCATTCAACTCTAAGAATTCGTTACTTTTCAGCTTCAAAACATGATCCAAGACCGTTTCTTTTAGATTTCCGCTTAAATTGAAATACGTATGATTTGTTAAATTGATAAGAGTATCTTGATCTGTTGTTCCTTCGTAAGAAATATGGAACTCATTTTTATTAGTTAATGTATACGTAACTTTCACTTCAAGGTTGCCGGGGTACCCTTCTTCTCCGTCTTTACTTAAATATGTAAATTCAACACCTGCATGATCACTTGCCTCAATTGTTTTGGCATTCCATATTTTGTGGCTAAACCCTTCTGACCCGCCATGCAAATGGTTGTTTCCTTCATTTTTCTCTAGACGATAGGTTTCATCATTAAGCTGAAACGCTGCTCCCCCTATACGTCCTGCTACGCGTCCGACCACAGCTCCGAAATAAGGAGAATACTTTTGGTATTCTTCTATTGAATCAAGTCCCAAGACAACACTTTCAATCTTCCCTTCAGAATCCGGCATTTCAATATTTGATATCACACATCCATAGTCAAGGCAGGTGATTTTAAGCCCTTCATCATTTAGTAAGGTATAAGCATGTACAGCTTGATTATTTAGTTCGCCAAATTTCTCTGAATTTACTTTCATTTTTAATCAGTCCAATCCTCTTTTATTCGTAAATCGCTTAACGGACCCTAAATGTTATAAACCTCGGATATGTTCTTATAGTTCCCTCCGTACTCCTTCCTGAATCTTCATTATTCTCATTTTATTGTAATCGTGTACATTTCCTAATTCAAGCTTGAATGATAAAGGCTGGCTACTGTTTATCATTGCTATTTCTTCAGTATTCCTAAGTATTCTTCCCAAGGTCCTACATCTTCTCTGTATCGTTCTGCCATTACTCGAACAATTTGCGCAATATGCGTTAAATCATGAGCAACCCACGTCGAGAGTAACTCTCTGACTTTTATTTCCCCAAACTCCGGGTGTTCTCCCCTCACTTCAAGATGTTTTTCGTGCTTAACTAGCAGCTTTAGTTGACATAAATTCTGTATTCTTATCATTTTGAACTCAAGAAGCTTCTCTTCAATAGAACTAGTAGATTCCTTGTTTAAATGGGCATAGCGGTCAAACGGAGGGAAAGCTCCCTCTTTTCCTTCTTGAAGGATGAATTCTAGCCTTGGTATCCAATTGTTTTTTTCTGCTTCTATTAAATGCTCTATGACTTCGGAGGTACTCCAAGTTCCTTCTCCTTCATTATATTGCAGCCACCCTGCAGATAACCCAGACAAAAGTTTTTCAAGCGTTTGTGGCGTATGATCAAGTATTTCTATCGCTTCTTTTAAATTAAAATTCATGTAAATTCCCCTTTCGACAAATATGACTTTCAACGTAATAATAATGAGCTGTCAGTTATGTAAGGATTCTTGCGATTATAGTCAATTTTATCACAATTTGCTTCTATTAAAGGAAGGAGCTATTCTTCTACTTACCTTATGCTCACTTAAATAGAACATACGTTTGGTTTTTCTGTAGAAATATGATAAAATATACATAGGCTAGAACGCAGTGAGTATCAGTCTGAATAGGCACTGCTCATCCGTAAAATAGATTGCTAGCGACTTTTTCATCTTGAGCTTTCCGTGTGAATTGGAGGGAGACAACAATGAGTCAAAATCAAAAGCGATGGACAAAAGAAGAAGATACCTTTCTCATCGAGCACTATGGTGTTATGACGCTTCAAAAGATGGGTGAGCATTTACATAGAAGTAAGGAATCAGTTAATAAACGACTTACTCGATTAAATCTTCGTGATTCAGATACAGCTTTACGTAAAAAATGGACGCCTGAACAAGATGCTTTTTTACAACAGAATATTGATATCATGAATAACCGTGAAATGGCACACTCCTTAGGCAGAAGTCCTTCTTCTATTGCTACGCGCATAAAAGTTTTGCGACTAACACGAAAAACGGCGATGCGGAGATGGACGCTACAAGAAGACGATTATTTGCTAAGGTATTACGGAGTAAAACCCCTTTCGCACATATCAGCTAAATTACAGCGAAGTGTGCAAGCACTAGAATCGAGGTTAAGTCGTTTAGAGGTGTATGGAGCTAAATCGCACGTAGGACACATTACAGCGTGTGAACTAGCAGCTTGTCTTGAAGTGGATGTTCATACAATTTACAAGTGGATTCATAAAGAGAAGCTACCGTATAAAATAATCATCGCCAAGACAAGAAAATTCATGGGAATTGACATTCAATCTTTTTGGAAGTGGGCCGAACAAAATAAAACGTGCCTTAACTTTTTTAAAATACCTAAAAATACGCTTATTCCAGAGCCTGCATGGGTGGATGACCAAAGAAAACTAGATTATGTAAAGCGACCTAAATACGAGCATAAAAAGTGGACAGCAGAAGAAGATGCCAGATTGTGGCGTATGTTTTATCAGGAAAAGCGCAATCAGCGAGAAATTGGGCAGCTGCTCGGGCGTTCAAGAAATAGCGTGCAGCGACGCTTAGAGCGGTTACGAAAAAAGAAACTAGCTAGTTAAACGATAAAAAGCTTGGAATAAGCTATGCTTAGCCCAAGCTTTTTTATTGATATGACTTTTTGTTAAGCTTTAACTGCTTTTTCCCAATCTGCTGCAAACTTTTCCATCCCTTGGTCTGTTAACGGATGTTTTGCTAGTTGCTCAATAACAGCGTATGGAATTGTGGCAATATGAGCCCCTGCAAGCGCTACGCGCGTTACATGGTCCGGATGCCTTACAGATGCTGCAATAACTTGAGATTCAATATTTTGAACGCGGAATAACTCAGCGATTTTAGATACTAGCTGTACCCCGTCTTCTGAAATGTCATCAAGACGTCCTAAAAATGGAGAAACATAAGTCGCTCCAGCACGAGCTGCTAAAAGCGCTTGGTTTACTGTGAAGATTAGGGTTACATTTGTTTTTACGCCTTTTTTTGCAAGGTAGCGCGTCGCTTCCAAGCCAGCCAATGTCATAGGCAGTTTAATCGTAATATTTTTATCTCCGTCGTTAATTTTAATCAATTCTTCAGCTTGAGCAATCATGTCTTCAGCAGAAAGGGCGTCAGGCGTTACTTCAGCGGAAACGGATTCAACTTCCGGTACCATTTGAAGGATTTCTTCAATGCGGTCTTCAAATCTTACGCCTTCTTTTGCTACTAAAGACGGATTGGTTGTCACACCAGCTAGAACACCTACTTTGTATGCTTTCTTAATATCCTCAAGGTTTGCTGTATCAATAAAAAATTTCATCTCACTATTCCTCCTTATTGTTGTACATAAATCTACATTTCAACGTACGCAAACTATAGCCTAGCCAATTTGTTGCAGCGCATATAGGTTTTCTATAGAAGCGTTTTCAATCTCTTTTGCAGTTAATAACTTTAATTTTTCTAAAAATTGTATTGCGTCCACTCGGTCTTCAATGTCTTCTTCTGTACGAATATTCTCCGTCTTAATCTGATGGATACATTCGTTGATGACTTCTTTGTATGCATTTGTTTGAATAAACCATTCTGCTAATAGTGTTTTTGTTGCTTCTCTTTCTTCTTCACTTTTAACCGCAAACAAACTCTCTGTTTCTGTTTCACTCAGCATAAGGCTGCTAAAATCGTGATTCATACAAATCCAAAAATAACCTTTTTGGCTATCGTAATACTTTCCTTCTCTTAAAAGAAAATACTTAATTCCAAATTTAATTTTATGAGATTGGTTATCTGAACTCGGCATATGAATTTCTTTTATTTCCACGCTTTCTGGTACATCCAGATATGTCTCTAAACCGTACTTTGTATTTACTACTTTTGCATCCAATATGTCCATCCTCATTCTCCTTTTCTCAAATTCTATTTATTTTTATAAAAAACAGAGGTCTGATTTTATGTAATAACTAATCCCGTTTTTGTGGATGTTTTTCTTAATCAACCGACATGTTTTACTGTTTACGCTTTCATTATATATCAGATTATTCAAAAAAACATCAAAAACAATCAAATTCATTCAAAAAAAGTCATAAAAATTGCAAGAATTAGTCAAAAAAGGTCATTAGCTATTAAAAATAGATGAATTTTTAATGTTGATTGCATGCTTCAATGTTTCTTAAGGTAATTAAACTGGCTTTTATTACATACCCTCTCTGCAAAGAATATACCCACTCATTTCACCGTTTTTTCACTTTAACATGATATCCTGTAGTATAATTTTGTTTCACGTGCTAATTCCCATTAATTTTTGCCGTTTAAGGTTATTCGTTTTTATTAGTGGGAAAGTTACATAAATACAACAAGTTAGAAATAAGGGGATGTTAACATGGATAAGAGAATTGAAACACTAAAAGAAAAGCTGCCTGATAATCATAAGGAGGTTGCTGTTCTGACCTCTCATATTTTTGATGCGCTTGATAAATTAACAACTGAACATCGCAGATATGTTGATATTTCGGCAGCAGCCAAAATAAAGCCGAATCCGGATGAAGAGAAAGCTTTTTTTGATACCATTTATCAAGTGAAAACACTCATCATGTCAGAGCTTGAAAAAACCGTTGAGGATATCGAGCACAAAGGTGATAAAAACTGGCATAAGAACTATAAAGATGGAATCGAGTGATAGGTAAATAAGACGTTTAAAAGCCTGTGCTTTTTGGAGCACAGGCTTTTTCCCCATGAGATTCTCTACACTCTACTGGCTCGATTTGGAGAGCTCTGGGAATTCAATTATTGAAGATTTAATACAGTTACTTTTTCACGAGTCATCGATTCAATACTTTTACGAATGCCTTGAGCGCCCATACCGGATCCTTTTACACCGATAAAAGGAAAATGATCGGGACCGCGTTCTGTGCGGCCGTTGATTTGAACGGAACCGACTTCAATATTATTTGCAATTGAGAAGGCTTTATTAATATCTTTTGTAAAAACACTTGCTTGTAAGCCAAATTCTGATTCGTTTGCTATATCAATGGCCTCTTGGTCGGAAGCGACGCGGATAATTGGTAACACAGGACCAAATGGTTCTTCCCATGCTACACGCATTGTATCATTCACATCATCTAAAAGAGTAGGATAGATAAGGTTGCCTTCACGCTTGTTCCCAGTCACAACTGTTGCACCTTTTCCGAGCGCATCTGCAATTAAAATCTGAATAAAGTCCGCTGACTTACTATCAATTAATGGAACAATCGTACATCCATCTTCAGGAGAACCCACTGATAATTTATGTACTTCTTCTTTTAAAATAGCAACGAGCTCGTTTGCCACTTTTTCATGCACAAGTACACGTTTAATGGCTGTACAGCGCTGACCGGAATAAGAAAATGCTCCGCTTATAATATGTTTTGCTGCTTCTTGTAAATCTGCATCTTCACATACAATACCAGGGTCTTTTCCTCCAAGTTCTAGTACAAGAGGAATCATGCCTGCCTTTTTAGCTAACTGAGTACCCGTATTTGTTCCTCCGGTAAACGAAATCATGTTAATGCCTTTATGTTCAACCAAGTAATCACCAATTACAGATCCACGACCCGTTACGACGTTTACAAGTCCTTGTGGAATACCTGCTTGATCAAGAGCTTCAATCATTTTAATACCGCTGATCGCTCCCTGCGTTGCGGGTTTGAAGATAACTGCATTTCCTGAAATAAGTGCAGGCGCCAGCTTAGCAGCTGACAAATTTACCGGATAATTAAATGGAGGAATCGCGAGGACAACCCCTAAAGGTACACGTTCAACAATGGCAACTTTAGACTTAGAACCTCCAGG
The DNA here is from genome assembly GCF_023715685.1 of Priestia aryabhattai. Classification (NCBI taxonomy): domain Bacteria; kingdom Bacillati; phylum Bacillota; class Bacilli; order Caryophanales; family Bacillaceae; genus Priestia; species Priestia aryabhattai. Next base: position 32,393 of record NZ_JAMBOQ010000004.1, on the reverse strand, counting down.
AAAACTATCTCCCTTCATGCTTTCTCCATTCATATGAAGTGCTTCTTCAACTGTATAACGAATGAAATCAGCTGTGCGCACGACTTCATTCCTTGCATCTTTTAAGCTTTTTCCAACTTCTTTCATAATAATTTCGGCAATTTCACTCTGCATTTTTACCAGCTCATCTGCCCACTTATATAAATATTTTGCACGGTCTTGCAGAGAAGTTTCTGCCCACCCCTTCTGAGCTTTCTGTGCGGCATGTACCGCTTCATCGACTTCTTCTTTTGTGATAGCTTGCACTTTTCCAATCACATCATGACGGTATGGAGAGACAATATCGATCGTCTGCCCTGATTTGCTTTCTTTCCACTCACCGTTAAGATAAAAAGAATAAGTTGATACATTTAAAACCGTTGTTGTCATAAAAAGTCCCCCTTAATAAAAATGAAATTTATTATCAGAATTTTCAGTCTTTTTATGAATGAAAACTCTGTGAATATTTGAGCAAAAGGAATTCTACTGGTATTCATTTCTATAACTTTTATATCCCGTGTAACTTCCTTAATCTTATACTGCTTACTTGTTGCCTTTAAAGCAGCAGCTTTTTTCTTTTTAACTCAAAACAAAGCCTCGTATAATTTAATGAATATTTCGTATTTTTAATATATATAAATTTCTTTCATTCGTACAATACAAATAAGTTATCTCAACGATTAATAATTTTAATGATTCATATCCTCAATACGAAGAAATCTTTATGGTTTCCTACTTTTTTAAGTGAAATGTCTGTTTTAAGCTCCCTTGATTGTATTTACTTTGGATGGATATCCAGGCGATGCATATACTCTTTTTATTCTATGTGTTGAGAAAATAAAATAAGGGTATAAAATAAATATAGGAAAATGAAGATGAAAGTAGAATATATATTCTAAAGGGAGGGATTTATTGTGATTGTTACTTTAGGTTTTGTGGCATCAATTATTGCTTTGTTTATGCTTTTTACTAACCGGACGTCCAATATCCCGGAAGAAATAATCCATGAAACAACAAATGCCAATAAAGAAGAGCAGTATATGTATTATATATAAAGAGTCTTAAGCGTCTTAACAGACGCTTTTTTATTGTGTTTTTTACAAAGTTTATAGCGGTTAGAAGCGGTCTTCACCCTTTATCCTTACTTGTCAGTGCCTGATAGCCATACATAGTTAAACAAAAACCAATAAACGAAAAAAAGATATGTTTTGGCTTAAAGTTGACTAACGTAAATAAGTTTAATTTTTGATATAAGTAGCTTAACGGAAAAGCAAATAACGAATCCATAAGTAAATTAACGAAGAAAAATCGTTTAAAGCTGCCAAACGTAAAATGAAAGATCCACAATGTCCCGACCAAAAAGGGGCCAAAAATAAAAATGCTATCGTTTAAAATTTTCTCTTTCCATCCTCCTTTTACACTCCACCACTTATAAGGAATAGCTAATGAGCACATCCCTATGACTAACGATGAGGCAAAAAGAGAAGCGGGAAAATAGGTTCTAATTGATTTTTTCGGCATAAATAAAATAGAAATCCACGGAAGAAACAATTGAAGAATTCTGATGACATTAGGCATATTATTAAATTCCCCTTTCTTATGTTAACATGCCTAAATGTAATGGGATTATGCCTATATCCAAAAAATAGGATAAGATCTATTACTCCGTGAGTTATTTACAGTTGGTGGAACAATCATAATTAAAACAGAGCTTATGGCACAGCTTCAAGGTGCAGCTCATAAGTACAATCCTATCTGGTTTATTAGCGCTATAAGAAGCATAACAAAACGGTTAAAAGCTAATTCTTTTTAAGTGAAGATATTCGAATTTAAAATACGACAGACTTCGACACTATCTATTTGTTACTATATTTTCTAGGCTATATGTTCAGAAATGAAACGTTTGTATATAAATGATTCAACAATTTAAGCCGTGGCAAGTGGAGGAAACTTAATGTGTTTCAAATGTAGACTACTGCTGATTAAGATAGAATTTATACGGAAAATGATGATGATGATTGCCCTAGAAGAAGGGTTTACAAGTAGTAATACGATTAAAATCAGTCAGGATCTAGATGTATTGTTAAATCGGTTTGAAGCTACTTGTTAAGAAATGCTGGTTAATAACAGAAAAAGGATCTTTCGATAAGATCCTTTTTTGCTGTTGGTAGACGGTTATTCGTTTCAAAAAAATGAAAGGCTGATATTATTTAGTGGTACATTGTGATCGCTCTTTCATGCTCTATTTAGCTGTTCTGCGCTTCGAAAAAATCCCACATCATTTTTGAAGCATTGGGACCTTTTGGATCGGTATCTGATCCATTATCATTTCCTCCAGACCATGCATGCCCCATGTCCTCTACCATAATTTTTTTCATCCAGATTTTATTTTTTGCATCTGCGTAGTCATACATTATGTAGCTATAATGATTTTCGTTTTCTCTTGAAGTATAAGAAGTAGCATTTTCATGTAGGTCTAGACCGAAATACTTGTATGTATAAATCCACTGCTGAATTAATGTAGATGCATTAATCGGATTGACTGTTGTATCTGATTGACCATGAAAGGTAATGATGGGAATAGGCCGTGCATAAGGTCCCATCTTCTTATAAGCTTCATCACCGTCAAGTTCAGGATTTAAAGAGCCGTATAGCATGACTTGTGCAGCTGTGATGAGATCTACAGCATACGCATTACTGCCTGCTGAATGAATGCCTACCGCTTTAAATACATCAGGATAAGCAATAGCCATCAAATTTGCCATAAAGCCTCCAGCTGACATGCCAGCAAGGTATATATTAGTAGAATCAATAGCATATTTAGTGGTTATGTGATCAATCATATCTTTTATTATGTCTGGCTCTCCATTACCGCGAAATTGGTTATACTCATAAAACCAATTCCAGCACCCGTTGGAATTAGCAAAGTAATTCATTTGAGGATAGAGAACAATAAAGCCTTTTTCTTCTGCTAGCTTATTCATCTCCGTACCCGCAGCAAAATCATCTGCATCTTGTTGACATCCATGAAGCATAACGATTAGTGGTACTTTACTAAATCCAGTATATGTACTTGGAACATACACCTTATAGGTAAAATAATCATCATAATTATACTCTTTCCAAATAGGACGAAAGAACACGCTCTGTAATTCTATTAAAAACGTAGAAGCAGTTAAAACTGGGCTCATAAAAAAGGAACATAAAGTATTCACGAAGTTTACCCTCTCTCTATTTCTGTTGTATACACTCTCTATTTCGTTATATCACAAAATAATCCTTTTATTATGTAGCTGATCTTTTTTATATGCCTCTAATTATTTTTCTCTTCATTCTTTAGTCGTACAAATTCATAGAGTAAATTACGCTCTGCGTTGGATAACAACTTTAGGTAATTTTATTAAACTTAATATAACGACTATCCAATCGGGAAAATTTTAAAGGGAGTGTTCAAAATGACGAAAGTAAAGCCTGGTTTTAAACATTACTGGAATGAGATCATTCAAGCACTTATTACCACCAAATAATAGACAAAATTCCTACTACAGAAAAAAGTTGTGCAGCACGGATAGGTTAGTAAGAATAGTCACTTAGTATGTTTAATACAATGTTAGTCCTTTACGATAGCGATAAAACAGTTGGTCTTATCGAAGAAGGCACGCGTGAATTTAGCTTGAAAGACCCTATCTTTCCATATTCTGAACCGACTACAAAATAAATATTTTTTAAGGGTAAAAAAAGGACTGGCCATAAAAAGCCAGTCCTTTTTTATGTTATCAAACGATTATTTCTTTAACCAAAATTAAAGACTGATGTTATTAGGCGGTACATTGTCATCTGTCTTCAGTTCAGATTCTATGTATGAATCTTTAGAGGACTCTCCCATACGCCAATAAACAAGAAAGCTGATGGCAATACACCCTGCTACATAGAAAAAGAAAAGTGATTCATGGCCGATACTTTTTAGCCATAGTGCGATAAATTCTGCTGTGCCTCCAAATATAGCAACTGTAAGCCCGTACGGTAATCCTACACCAAGAGCTCGAATCTCTGTCGGGAAAAGCTCAGCTTTTACAATAGCATTAATAGATGTATAACCTGTTACAATGACAAGTCCGATTGTCATTAATAAAAAAGCCATGACTGGGTTGTGAGCTTGCTTCATAAAAAGAAACAGCGGTACAGTCAGTAACGTTCCTAAAATACCAAAGCTCATTAACAGCGGTCTGCGTCCAATTTTATCAGATAGCATACCTGCTATTGGCTGGATGACAACAAATACAAGCAGCGCACAGAAGTTAATCCAGCTCACGACTCCTTTATCCAGCCCTACACTGTTTACCATAAATTTCTGCAAATACGTTGTATACGTATAAAAAGCGACCGTTCCTCCTAATGTTAAGCCAATAACGGTTAACACTGCTTTAGGATGCTTCATAAGTGCTTTAATAGTCCCTGCATTTTCACGGCTTTTAGAGTCCATTTTAGAAAATTGTTCTGACTCATCCATTGTACGGCGCAGCCATAAAACGCTTAGCGCTCCGATGGCTCCAATAACAAAAGGAATACGCCAGCCCCATGAAATCATATCTGCTTCACTAAGAACGTTTTGCAGAATAATTTGAACACCTAATGCTACCAGCTGACCCGCAACAAGCGTCACATACTGAAAGCTTGAATAAAATCCTCTTCGCCCGCTACTTGCCATTTCAGAAAGATAAGTGGCAGACGTTCCGTACTCTCCTCCTAAGGAGATTCCTTGAAGCAACCGTGCTAATACTAGAATAATGGGAGATAATAACCCTATTGTGCCATAGTTAGGAGTACAAGCGATAATGAAAGAACCGCTCGCCATGATGGTAATAGACAAGGTAAGCGCAGCCCGACGACCATATCGATCCGCGTAGCGTCCCATTAATAAACTACCAATTGGACGCATCAAGAAACCGACGGCAAAGATTGCGGCTGTGTTAAGCAGCTGACTTGTTGAATCACCTTCTGGGAAGAATTGCGATGAAAAATAGACGGCAAAAGCAGAGTAAACATACCAATCGTACCATTCAATTAAATTTCCAACAGACCCTTTGAAAATATTACTTGTAATACGCCTGTTGTTTGCAGCTTCACTAGTATGAGCCATGATTAATCCCTCTTTTCTTTGATTAATATCTTCTTTTGTACTATTTTGATAGAGATTTAGCTTACTTTATAATGCCTTTTTCTTTGTAATACTTTTTGGCACCTGGGTGCAACGGTAAAGGAAGTTGTTCTGCAGCTTTTGCTAACGTTATTTTTTCAGCAGAGCTATTCGTTTGCTCAAGCGTTTTTACATTTTCAAACAAAGCTTTTGTCAGCTCATATACTTTTTTTTGCGGCATATCTTTATTGGTAATCAAAAGGTTGTTAACCATGACTGTTTTTGTTTCTGTGTTGACATCCTTATATGTATCAGCCGGAATCATCCCAATTCCTAGTGGCGGGTATGATTTTTTTAATTTTTCTGTCACTTCTTCAGGCACTGAAATCAGTTCAATCTCGTTTGTTGAAGCTAACTCTGTTATTCCCGAGTTAGGATATCCAGAAGAAAGAAAAGCTGCATCTGCAGTTCCATTTTTAATTCCTTCAATTCCTTCAGAAAAAGGTAAGAACCGTGCATGAAAATCCTGCGTGCTGATATGCATTTCTTTTAGAATTCGCATGGCCAATACCTCTGTACCGCTGCCGAGCGCTCCTACCACCACATTTTTTCCTTTTAAGTCTTGAAGCGTATGAATTTTAGCTGACTTAAGAGATACAATTTGCATATAGTTTGGATATAAAGAGGCCACTGCTCTTACATTAGATAAATCTTTCTTATTAATTACGGCTTCTTCTTTTTCCTGAGAACTTGCCAGCATATCGGCCATAGAAAAACCAAGCTCGGCTTTTTTTTGCGCAACTTTACTAATATTTTCTACAGAAGCTTCCGTCGTCTGTACACTAGCTTGAATTCCTAGCTTTTCTCCATAAATTCTGGCTAGAGCATTGCCTAACTGAAAGTAAACACCTGTTGGTCCTCCGGTCAAAATGGTAAGCGGTTTGTTATCAACCTCTTCACTAGCCTTTATGTTAGAGTCAGTGCTGTTCTCTTTTTTTTGATCAATAGCTAGTAGATCTCTATTTAAAACTGCTATGATAAATATCAAACAGAAAACGAGCGCCGCCGCTATATATTTTTTCATTTATTCACCTCTATTTTCTTTAATGTGGGCGCTTACAATAATATATTGCAATTTTCGTGCCAACAAAAAATCCCTTAAATGGCACAGAAACTGACAAGAACCCGGCAAAAAATGCCGGGTAGAAACGGAAATATGTTCCTACTCGGCATTTTTTTCCTCCTTTTGTTGAATTGTGCGATAAAGATGAAGTTTGTTACGGATACTTCGTTCACTGATACCAAGTGCCTGAGCTGTTTTTCTACGGTTGCCTCCACACTCTTCAAGGACTGACTCGATGATCAGCTGTTCTGCTTCTTTCATCGTGTAATTAATTGGAATTTTAATCGATTTTATTTCTTCAGTGAAGTTCTCATAGCGTGACAAAGAGGTCTCCTGTTCGTGTTGAACGGTTATAGGTAAATCTTTTTCCATAATCGTTCCATCTTTGGTCATAGCAACGGCATATTCAAGAATGTTTCCTAGCTGTCTTACATTTCCCGGGTAATCATACGTTAAAAGCTTTTTATATGCATCTGAAGAAAGCACGCAAAGCGGTTTCTCCATTTCTTCTGAGTATTTCTGCAAAAAGTATGGGATAAGAAGCGCTATATCTTCTTTTCGTTCACGTAATGGCGGTAGTGTGATGGGAATGACATTTAAGCGGAAATATAAATCCTCACGAAAGCCATTTTCCTTTACCATACGATTTAATTCTTTATTAGTGGCACTCACAATACGAACATCTACTTTTCTTGTTTCTGATGAGCCAAGAGGCGTTATTTCTTTTTCTTGTAAAAATCGAAGCATTTTTGCTTGCAAAGACGGGGGCATTTCACCAATTTCATCTAAAAAAAGAGTTCCTCCATCAGCTGCGGCTACTTTCCCGCTTTGATTGCGAGTAGCTCCTGTAAAAGCGCCTTTTACAAAACCAAAAAGTTCACTTTCAAGTAAAGTCTCTGGAATAGCCGCACAGTTAACGGAAATAAATGGTCCGTTTGCTCTCTTTCCCTGCCGGTGAATCCCTCGCGCTACTAGTTCTTTGCCAGTGCCGCTTTCACCAAATATAAGCACGTTCGAATCAATGTCTTTTACTCTATTAATAATCGAAAAAACTTGTTTCATGGCTGCACTTTCACCAATCATTTGATCATAGCCTTTTATTTTCTCAATCGTTTCACTTAGTTCACGAACTTTATCATGAAGTTCCTGGTGTTCAAGCGTTTTTTCGATTAAGATATGAAGCTCTTCAATATCAAGAGGCTTCGTAATGTAATGATACGCTCCCCTCTTAATAGCTTCTATAGAAGATTCAATCGTGCCATAAGCTGTCATCATAATAATGGATGTTTGAGGCTGAATATCTTTAATTTTACTCAGCACTTCAAGCCCATTGTATTCGCCGAGGCGCCAATCCAACAAAACAACATGTACAGGCTGACTGCGTAAAAATTGATAAGCTTCCGGTACTTCTGTAAGATTGGTCACTTCATAGTTAGTTTCTAGAGCGAAACGAAGAGATGAACCAATAGCAGGTTCATCATCTAGAATGAGAACGGTCGGTTTCATATGAATATCCTCCTTTTTCTTTCGTAACAGGCAAGATAATTGTAAATGTTGTACCATTTCCTTGTTTTGTGTGCATCGTGATTTCTCCGTTATTCTCTTCTATCCATTGATAGCATAGCGACAAGCCAAGACCTACTCCCTGCTTTTTTGTTGTATAGAAAGGTTCCATAATATGTGGGATGTCTTTTTCATCTATGCCTTTTCCTGTATCACTAACATCAATAAAACCTAACCCATTTTGTGTTACAGCCCTGATAGAGAGCTGCTTGCGAGGACTGTTTTCCATCGCGTCCAGAGCATTTAACATAAGATTTAGCATAATTTGTTTGATTTGATCAGGATCACTGTAAAGCTGCATACCTGATTCAATATCAAGGGATAAGTGAACCGCTTTCTTTTTTAACGTAGGACTAATAATAACCGATACAGAGTTTATAAACGTTTCTACATCAAAAGCTACTTTCTGAGGGTATTTAGGTCGGGCATAATCTACTAAACTTTCAACAATACGATTCATTCTTCTTAGTGCTTCTGGAACATGCTTAGACAGTTCTTTTCGAAACTCTGGATTTTCATATTTATTTGGCAGCAAATCTATAAATGTTTTTACAGATGTAAGCGGATTACGAATTTCATGCGCTACGCCTGCTACAAGCTGACCTAGAGCGCGCATTTTCTCTTGGGTTGCCAGCTTCTTCTCAAGCAATCTTTCTTCAGAACGATCGGCTAGTGTAAGTAAATAACCGTTCATTTTATTTGTATCTTCATAAAGCGGAATCACTCGATACAATACAAAATAGACTTCTCCATTTTGTTTATGCTGAATTTCTTTTGTAAATGGCAATGCCATTTGCGATTGCTTTATCGTTTTATACGTTTTAAAGATTTGCTGGATAAGCGGATGTTTATGAATATTACTAGGTTGAAATGTTTCATCCTTTATAAGAAGAATTTCTTTCGCCCGTTGATTGATAGTTGTAAGATTTAGCGATTGATCAAATGTGAGAATTCCATAATACATATGGTTAATAACTTGTGTCTGAAATGCATGCGCCTGTGAAATTGCTTTTTGCTGAATCTGCAGCTGTTGATTCGCATCAGCAAGTGCGGATGTACGCTTTTTCACTTCTTTTTTTAATCGCTTGTTCCAAAGATATATGATAAATAAACTACCTAGTGTTAATACAACTATAATAAGAAGAACAATAATCCAATTACGCAATTCTTTTAAGCGTTCTTCTGAAGAAGAAACAAACCATTTTCTATATAATTCTTGATAAGTTCCATTGGCTTGCATATGTGAAATTGAACGGTTGATTACCGATAAGAGTTTTGTATTTTCAGGCCGGGTTGCAACGGCAAACTCTGAAGGTATCCCTACATTATCTAGTACGGTGTACTGTCCCTTTTTCTTTGATTTCTCAAGATAAAACTCCGCAGTCCACTTGTTCGAAAAAAACGCATCGGCCCGGTTTAAAAACAGGAGATCGAGCGCATCTTCTGGATTTAAAGCCATCTGAAACTCTATGTTTCTTACATTCATCAGCAGCTCAAAGGAAATTTTGTCTTCTCGCATCGCAACTGTTTTACCTCGTAAATCGGTTAAAGATGTAACCGAAGATTTCAAGGAGTTCGGAATAACTACGGCATCTGCCATCGTAAAATATGGATCGGAAAATTTAAACACTTGATTTTGGTTAGCTGAATACTCCAAACCCATAATAGCATCAATTTTGCCTTCTTGGAGAGCTTTTGTTGCTTGATAAAGATCCATTGGAATATATGTAAATTTCACATTTTCTTCTTTCGCTATTTGATTGAGCATATCAATACTAAAACCAGTAAACACTCCTTCGTCGTTCACGTAAGAAAAAGGCGCAAGGTGCTTTTCTCCAGCAATGCGGTATGTCTTCTTTTCGGCTGCGTAATTTGCTTTTTTATCGGGTACAGTTTCTGCTTTTACAGAAACCGGAAGATAAGCTAGAAGTAAGATAATAGATAAAATAAAACAAAACGGGCGGAGTGTAACATGCATAAGATATAGCTGTCTCCTTTTAAAAAATCTTTGGTTAAGTAAATGAAAAATTTCTTTTATTATTATGTATTTCTTAAAATGTTCAAGTTTCAAGACTTAAAACAAAATGATATTGAAATATTCTGTCAATCATCCCTATAAAGAAAAGCCTCTTTCTAGAGGCTTTTTGTTATCGCACACAAAATATCTTTGTTCGGTAATTAATATTCTTTTACGCTCGGCCTTTAGCTTCTTTAATGTTAAGTTGTATGTAATGTAATTTTAGCTCTATAAATATAAGGAGCTGCTAAATGTATTATAACATATTTTGAGTGCCTTTTATTTGCTTACGTTATTAGTCATCCTGCTGCTCTTTTTGTCCTGCAACCCAAGCTAAAGACAAAATTGAAATTGTTATTGCGACTGCCGTTAAAAATACCATGCTTATATCTACATTCTTTGTGAGCTACTTTACATGATAGAGAATAAACTATATCAAATAATGAATAAAAAGAAACACGGCGAGAATTGGAGTGGCAGTCAACATAAGGTTTATAGAATTTGTAATCCTCCACTTCTTGTCTGTTTTTGATTCCGTGGAAAGATTAGCTCTCATTCGATCACCGCTTACAGCTGCTCCAGATATGATAAGAGCTAGCCCCACTAATATAATGAAAGCGGTGAAAAGTACTGTTTCTGAATTTACGTTAGCTATTGTACATGCTACTAAAAGAATAAAAGATAAAATGAAGCCACCAATAATTGATTTAATCATTTTTGTCTTCCTCCTAGCTTTTTTATAAAACCCCCACGTATTATCTATATAATAGCATTTTTTCTGTATTTTTACTTTTATTTTTCTTATCTTAACAGGTAAAAAGATAGTAATTAAAGCAACTAAAAAACGAAACGCTTATGTCTAAAAGCGTTTCGCTCAAGGGCACTACATTTCAACTATCTTTTGTGATGTCTGCCGAACGTATACGTATTACTTTTGATAAGTCACTTAGTGGTAACTGTATCTGGTGACCTACACGTCCACCCGAAAAATAAATCGTTTCACAATCTTCTGCCGTAGAATCAATGAAGGTTGTGAACTGCTTTTTCATTCCGATAGGGGAACACCCGCCGTGAACATATCCTGTAAGAGGTAACAGTTCCTTTTGAGGAATCATTTCTAAGGACTTTTCACCAGCTGCTTTTGCTGCTTTCTTTAAATCAAGCTCCTTTTCAACTGGTACCATGAAGACATAATGTTCTTTTGATTTCCCCACCGTCACCAGTGTCTTAAATACTTTAGAAAGGTCTTCTCCAAGCGAAATAGCTACCTGTACCCCACTCAGATTTTTAGTGTCATAAGAATAGTAGTTGTACTCAATTTTTTTCTGATCTAAAATTCGCATTACATTTGTTTTATCTGCTTTTTTACCCATAATTATCACCGATACTATAATACCACGTTTCGTTTTCATATCTCCATATATTAGGATAGGTAGCTTAGCAAGGATTATTTTGTTTATAAAGATCTTTTAGTTACTTTCTTTTAAATCGGCATATGCATCGGCTACTTCTCCAGTTTGCGGATTCACTGTATAAAAACCATAAAAAGCTTCGTGTTCAGTTGAATCTGCTGTTGCTTCTTGATATTGATAGACACGTATTGAATAATTCCCTTCTGGAGTATCCCCATCATATACATAATACATATTATCCATTGATAAACTCAGAAATTCTTTTACACGCTGTTCCGCTTCTTCATGTGTCAACAGATCTTGTGATTTTCCTGATGGAATTTCTTCTGTGCTTGATTCTTCGCTCTTTTCTTGGTCTTGCTTATTTTCTTCAGTATCCTCTGAAATCGTAGTGTTATCAGTTTTCTCTTCCTGTGACGATATATCACCTTTTTGATATGTACCTTCGTAGTAAACGCCTATTCCTCCAGCTTTTGAACAATTAGAAATCTCTTCAACTTGGATATAACTCGTATAGTTAGTCATCTTAATCATACAACCGCTTTCTATATCATCTGTTATTTGAGTAGCGACATTTCCTTCAATCTTCGCAGTTCCTTCTACGTCTCCAGCGCTTACAAGTCCCGTACTAACATCTTTCGGGTTATCTAAATGATTCGAATTTAGTTTAAATTTAAACGTATTACCCTTTAGGTTAGTAATATCTATTCCAGCAGGATCTGTATCAATATCTCTGCTCCAGGTGCTTCCCCAGTCAACTTTACTAGATGCTGTTTCAGTTTCTTTCGCTACCTTCGTAGAACTTTCTTCCTGCTTGTTCCCTTGTTTTGAGGACTCTTTCTCTTTTTCTGTCACTTTACTTGTGTCTTTATCTAAACCTTTAGTAGCACTATCTTGAGGCTCTTTCTTTTTGATTGCTTCGTTGCTTTCTCCTTTTGTTTCTACCTTTTCCTTTGTTTCTTGACCGCTTGTAGCAGTTTCCTTTTCATCTAAAAAGCTACATTCTGTTAATCCACCTACACATAAGAATAATAGAATCGACAAAACAAAAGATTCTTTTTTCATCCAAAAACTCCTTTTTATGTATATTTATAGAACTATATTATCATTAAAATATTCGTTTTTTACATAAAAATGAATCTAATATGCTGAATAAGAACTTTTGCATGCCCTTTAACCCTCTTGTTTTCACAAAAAAGCCACTAGAGGCACTAGTGACTTTTTTCATTTCTATATATTCGACTGTTCTGCTGTTTCAATACGCTTGTTTTCCATAAAGCTACAGCTTTTCATCTTAACTGTAAAGATGACATTTTACTTTATGCTTGCTATCAATCACTGTATCTTCAGGTGTTTCTTTCACGCAGCGGTCAAATGCGAACGGGCATCTTTTATGAAACGCACAGCCTGAAGGTGGATTAAGAGGAGAAGGAATTTCACCTTTAACCTCAATTTTTTCGCGTTTTTCATGTTCGTGAATCGCCGGCACAGATGATAAAAGAAGTTTTGTGTAAGGATGACGAGGATTTGAAAAAATCTCATCTGTTGGCCCTTCTTCTACTAATCTTCCTAAATACATCACTCCAACGCGGTCCGCAATATGTCTTACAACGCTTAAATCGTGGGAGATAAAAAGATATGAAAGCTTCATTTCTCTTTGCAAACTGCGCAGTAAGTTTAAGATTTGTGCTTGAATGGATACGTCCAGTGCTGAAACCGGCTCATCACAAATGATGAGCTTTGGGTTTAAAATCAATGAACGTGCGATGCCTATGCGCTGGCGCTGGCCGCCTGAAAATTCGTGCGGGTAACGGTTATAATCTTCTTCGTTAAACCCAAGCTTTTTTAATAACTCAATGACAAGCTGCTTTCGTTCGCTTTTTGCTCCTACATTATGAATCGTTAATGTTTCTTGAATGGAAGCACCAATTTTTTTCCTTGGGTTAAGAGAAGTATGAGGATCTTGGAAAATCATTTGTAAATCTTTACGAATCGTCCGTAAGCGTGATGCTTTAGATTCGAAAATACTTTCTCCATTAAACTGTGCTTCTCCGCCCGTTGGTTCTACTAATTTTAAAAGCGTGCGCCCAGCTGTGCTTTTCCCGCAGCCGGATTCACCTACTAATCCGTACGTTTCGCCTTCATAAATATCAAAGGATAAATCTTGAACCGCTTTGATTTGGCCTTTCGCTTTTCCTAAAGCAGAACGAACCGGATAATACTTTTGCAGGTTGCGAACTTTAAGCAAGGGCTTGGCGCTTTGCTGTTTTGCTTCATTAGACATACGCAACCTCTCCTTCTTGAATTTTTTCATAATGCCAACATCGAACGCGATGCGTATCATTGGCATGCTCTAAAACAGGTACTTCTTTATGGCATTTTTCCGTTGCAAATGGGCATCTTGGTGCAAAACGACAGCCGCCTGGCACGTTTGAAAGCGGTGGAACCGTTCCAGGAATGGACGAAAGCTCTTGTGTTCTGTCGCCATCTAAGTGAGGAACCGACTTAATCAAGCCCATTGTATAAGGGTGTAACGGCTTTGAAAACAGCGCTTTAACGTCCGTTTCTTCCACCACTTGTCCTAAATACATCACGGCTACTTTTGTACAAATATTAGCCACAACCCCTAAATCATGGGTGATGAAAAGCACGCCCATGTTGAGCTTATCTTTTAAATTCATCATAAGATCAAGGATTTGCGCTTGAATGGTTACGTCTAAAGCCGTTGTTGGCTCATCGGCAATAAGAAGCTTCGGCTCACAGGCTAAAGCCATCGCAATCATAATGCGCTGCCTCATTCCTCCAGAGATTTCATGCGGATACTCTTTTGCTCGCTGTTCTGGAGATGGAATGCCAGTTAGTCTCAAAAGCTCTACGACTTTCTTTTGCGCTTCTTTTTTAGAGACTTTTTGATGCAGACGAATTACTTCAGCAATTTGTTTTCCAATTGGCATAACGGGGTTTAAAGACGACATTGGATCTTGGAAAATCATTGAGATTTCGTTTCCTCTTAGCTTTTGAATTTGCTTTGAAGACATGTCCAATAAGTTTTTTCCTTCAAACAAAATCTTGCCATCGTAGCTTGTTAGATCTTCATCTAATAGCTGAAGAATAGATTCGGACGTTACGCTTTTTCCAGATCCTGATTCACCGACAATTCCTAATATTTCTCCTTTATTTAATTGAAGAGATACATTGTCAACAGCCGTTACTTCTCCGCTATACGTTGTAAAAGTTACTTGTAAGTCTTCTAATTTTAAAAGGGCGTTACTCAATGTTTTTTCCTCCTTTTCTTCAGCATTACGTTTTTCGGATTTAACCAGTCGCGCAGACCGTCACCAAATAGATTAAGACCAAGTACAATTAAAATAATGAACACGCCAGGAAACACAGTCATCCACCATGCGTTGTAAATAGCAAGCTTTCCGTCATACAGCATATTTCCCAAGCTTGGCGTTGGTGCGGGAATCCCGGCTCCTAAAAAGCTTAGCGAGGCCTCTGTTAAAATTGTCACGGCAAACACGTACGTTACTTGAACGATCAAAGGCGATAAGACGTTTGGCGCCATATGAAAACAAATGATTCGAAGTGAGCTCGCTCCTTGAGCTTTTAACGCTTCAATAAAGGTTTTTTCTTTTACAACAAGCGCAGCTGAACGAACAATTCTCGCGATTGAAGGAATAAATACAAGGCTCAGTGCGATAATAACGTTACTTGTTTTAGGTCCTAAAGCAGACATGATTGCAATTGCTAGTAAAATAGATGGAAAAGCAAACAAGCCGTCACAAATTCTCATTAAAATATAATCAAGAATTTTATAATAAGAAGATAAAAGTCCAACGATTAAACCAAGTACAGTAGCAATAATCGTTACTGCGGCTCCAATCATTAATGATATTCTGACGCCGTACATTGTCCGACTAAATACATCTCGTCCAAAGTTATCTGTTCCAAACCAGTGCGTGCTTGATGGCGGTGCTAAACGGTTTGCAGGGTCGATTTGTAAGCTACCAAAAGGAGAAATGAGCGGAGCAAAAACAGCAATCAAAATAGATAATAAAATAAGTATCGCTCCTCTTACTAGCAAACGATTTGAGAAAAAGCGTGCTGCCGCTGGGTTTCTTTTTTTCTTTGCAGTTACTGAAATGGTCTCAGTATTTTGTTGTGCGTTCACATTCATCACCCTCCTTTAATCATGATAAGAATTGCGTACACGCGGATCGATCACGGCATACAGCAAATCAACAACTAAATTGATGACCACGTAAGCAACCGTAATTAGAAGTACGGCTCCTTGAATAAGCGCGTAATCTCGGCGTTCAATCGATGAAACAATCAGCTGACCTAGCCCTGGAATGTTAAATAATGATTCTGTTACTGCCGCTCCAGTCACAAGCCCCGCAAATGATTCTCCAATAACTGTTAAAATCGGTAAAAAACTCACGCGCAGCGTATGCTTAAGCATAATTGTACGTTCATTTAATCCTTTTGCTTTTGCCGTTTTGACAAAGTTCTCAGAAATGGTATCGAGTAAAGATGAACGCGTCATACGGGTAATTAATGCAGCTTGAATCGCTCCAAGCGTAATCGTTGGTAAAACTAAATATTTTAAGTACTCAAATAATCCAGCATTTAACGGAACGTATCCTGAGACAGGGAAAATTCGAAGCTGTACAGCAAAAAGCAAAATAAGGAATGAACCGAGAAGAAAGCTAGGAATGGAAATACCTAAAAGGCTGACTCCCATAATGCTTTCATCACGAATCGTTCCTTTATGTTTAGCTGCATATATACCAAATAGTAAAGCAAAGGCCACGCCAAAAATTTGTGCAAGTATAGCTAGAGAAACCGTAGGACCTACGTTATCCCAAATCGCCCCGAGCACAGGTTTATTTAAAAAGTAGGAATAGCCAAAATCTCCGTGAAAGATGTTAGACAGCCAAATAAAGTATTGATTGAAAACAGGCTCATCCAATCCCATTTCTTTGCTCAGCGCTGCAATTTGTTCTGCACTTGCGCCTTGTCCTAAAATGATTGCAGCGGGATTCCCAGGCGTTAAGCGCGTAATTAAGAACACAACAATAGACACAATGAATAAAACAGGAATTAGTGCAAAAAGTCTCTTAATCGTATAAGCTCCCATCGTAAACTCCTTTCTAAAGCAGAGAGCACCTGCCCTCTGCTTATTAAATTAGTAAAATATTATTTTGTTAAACTCATATTGTAGAAAATTGGACCTAAATTGTATTCATATCCTTTTGCATTGTTAGAAACAGCATTGATATTCACTTTATGACCAATAAGCGTGAATGGAAGCTCGTCCCATACGTATTGTTGAATGGCATCAATGTCACTGCGAGCTTCTTTAACAGAAGGAGCAGCTTTAATTTTATTTAAGTAGTCCATTGATTTTTCAACTGATGTACCTTTTGTAGTCCAGAATCCTTGGAAGATGGTAGAACGGGCGTTCCAGTCAACAGGATAGATGTCCCATTGGTTTGTATCACTCATTTTATCGCTGAATGTCGCCCAGTCGTATACTTCTAGCTTTACATTCATACCAATGTCTTTTAATTCTTGTTGAACTACAACAGCTGTATTGTATTGATCTTGGTAATCACGAGACGCCATTAAGCGAATTTCTTCCCCGTTATAACCAGATTTCTTCAAATATTCTTTTGCTTTTTTCTTATCATGCTGGTTGTATTCTTCTTTTCCAGCTGTACTGTAGTAGTTTGGATACTCTTTGTTCACAATGGATGAAGAAAGCTTGTAATAAGCTGAGCTTCCGTAAGAACTGTCTAAGATATCTTTTGAGTTAAGAGCTGCGTTAACTGCTTTTCGTGCATTGATGTCTTTAAAGACGCCTTTATCTGCGTTGTAGAAAAGTCCCATAAATCCGCCTGGTGATGTTTCTACTTTTGCATTTTGACTGCCTTCAACTTGTTTGGCATTATCGCTTGATACAGATAGCGCAACGTCAAATTGTCCGGTTGTAATACCAGAAATCCTAGTTGACTCATCGCTTACGAAACTAATCTTAATTTCATCGACGTGAGGAGTTTTCTTAACTTCGCGGCCTTTTGAAGAATAATCTTTAAATTTCTCTAATAAAAGATATTGATTTTTCTTCCATTCTTTTACTTTATATGGACCTGTTCCTATGTAGTCTTTGATCCCTTCATCAGATGCATTGTCAACGACTTCTTTTGGTAAAATAGCTGCTGCGGGGATTGGATCAGCTAATAAAGACAGCGTGTTAACATTTGGTGATGGTAAATGAAGTTCCACCGTATCATCATTGGTTTTTGTCATTTCAGCACCAGAGAAGTTTGTTTTCCCAAGGGACGATAGCTTAATCCAGCGGTTAATAGAAGCGACAACGTCATCTGCAGTCATTTCTTTACCGTTATGAAATTTAATCCCTTTTCTTAATTGGAACGTGTATGTTTTTTTATCATCGCTAATATCTACTTTAGACGCTAAGTCAGGCTTAGGATTTCCTTTGTCGTCTAAAATCATTAACCCTTCATAGATACTGCGCGTTGCATCTTTCACATCTGAGTCCCCAGTGATTTGAGCATCTAGCGTTGCTGGTTCACTTTGAGACGCGACGTTTAGCGTTCCGCCTTCTTTTCCTTCTTTTTCACTTGAAGTATTTTTACTTGCGTTACCACTGCACCCTGCTACCATGAGGACAATGGTTAAAAGAGAAATGAAAAGTAAATAAGTCCTTTTCACTAAAATCACTCCTATTTCCTTGTATAAAATTTTAATCCGACTATAATAAGAAGAATAGTAGGAATGTGAACAATTGTAGCACTACCTTCTACCTTTGGCAATTAGTATTTTTAACATACGGGGGCTATTATACCATTTTCTATTAAATAAATATGGTATATATGTATAATAGTTGAACAAAAGAACCATTTATTTCTTATAGAGCAAGAGGTTGAGAATACTTTATCAACACAGTAAAAAAGAAAAAAACATCTCAAGAAATGGTAATTTAACAGAAAAGGAGAAAACAACAGTGGGATTTTTAATTGGTATATCAGGAAGCATTATTGTGGATCAAGGAGGACGTTTTCCAGGCTATAAGCGAGCGTATGTAAACAACGATTATATCGAATCAGCAGCACTCAGCGGCGGAGTTCCTTTTATCTTGCCAGTGCTAGAAGACGAAGAAATGATTAAAGCGCAGGCAGAAAGTATAGACGGATTGATTTTGTCAGGTGGACAAGACGTTAATCCCCTTTTATACGGCGAAGAACCAACAACCAAAACGGGCTCACCTTTTTTAGCACGAGATCATTCTGAACAGCTATTGTTAAAGCATGTGATTGATCAAGGAAAGCCGGTATTAGCGATTTGCCGCGGGTTACAAATTTTAAACGTTGCTTATGGCGGCACTCTTTATCAAGACATGTCAGACATTGAAGAGTCATTTATCAAACATGATCAATACAACAATACAAGCGATCCTTCTCATTCCATCATGATTAAAGACGGAACACGCTTACATGACCTTTACGGTAATCAAGCTCTTATTAATTCATTTCACCACCAAGCTATTAAAGACGTAGCGCCAGGTTTTGAAGTTTCCGCATGGGCAAAAGATGGAGTCATTGAAGCCATTGAAAAACAAGGAGAGCAATTTGTAGTTGGCGTGCAGTGGCATCCAGAAATGATGGCAAAAAAACATACTTCAATGCTGAATTTATTTAAACTGTTTATAGAACATGTGCAGCAGTCGGCTATAAAAAAAGTCAGCATTTAACGTTCAAATCTACTGCGTCACCAATATGAAAAAGGCAGTTCATAATGGCCTGCCTTTTTGTATTGACTGAAGATGCGCAAAAAAATCTAGACAATTCTTTATCTATTAATTAGATGAAAAGAAGAAAAACAACGTAAGAATCTTTAGCTTTTACAGTATTTCAATGTACCCTTCTGTTCCATGTACGCGAATTCGCTGACCGTCTTTTATCAACCGGGTAGCATTCTCTACTCCGACAACCGCTGGCAATCCGTATTCACGTGCAATGACTGCTCCATGAGTCATCAGTCCGCCAACTTCGGTAACAAGCCCTTTTATCCCTACAAATAACGGGGTCCAACTAGGGTCAGTAAAGGAAGTGACTAATATATCGCCATCTGATAGATCAGCATTTTCCATGTTTAAAATGACGCGCGCTCGCCCTTCCACCACACCTGAAGCAACAGGTAAACCTGCAATTGCTTCGGGCGGGAGGTTTTCTCGTTTGTATGCACCTGTAATAATTTCACCTTGAGACGTGATCACACGCGGCGGAGTTAGCTTTTCATATAATCTGTACTCTTCTTTTCGCTTGCTGATGATTTGATCATTCAGTTTATGTGTGCGCACGACTTCTTGAAGTTCTTCAAACGTCAGATAGTATATATCTTCTGATTCATAAATAACGCCGTCTTTTACGAGCTGATTGGCTTCTTTCAGTAAAGCCTGTTTATAAACGAAATAGCGGCTAATCATGCCGTATTTGGGATATTCACGATAACCGATATAATTTCGGATGAGATCAATCTTTTCTTTTGTTTCTTTTGCTTTTTGTTCACCATCCGGCAATTGCTTCAAGCGGTTTAATAACTCTTGCGCTTTTTTTAAAGCTTCCTGCAAGCCTTTTTCAAATTTTTGTTTGCTAGCATTAGGCTCAAAGTTTTTAATATTACCAAGAATCACAGGGACAAGTGCAGATGGTTTTTCGCTCCAGCGAGTTTTCGTAATATCGATTTCTCCGGGGCATCGCATACCGTATTTGCTGAGATAATCATAGATAGCGTCTTGTGTTTCCTGTCCACCCTCAAACTTAACCACTTCGCCCAAGAAGTTATCACTCTTTGCATGTTGTAAATAATGGATTACCTCCGGATAAGGACGAATCACGTCTGCGACATCCAATAGCGCCAGACCCATTTCCGAAGTAATATTGTTTGGTACAGATTGAGAAAGCGTATCTGCTGCGTTTTTTTCACCTAGCCACTTCTCCATCTTTTCATTGATCCATGATGAAGCATCCATAGCGGCCATAAACACAGCTGAACTTTGTGGGTCAAATAAAACCTTCTTTAATGTCTGAATATCTTCCAAAATAAATTCAAGTAATTCTGACCCTGATTTCGCTTGGATGGTTTGTTTTAGCTCTTCTATCGATGACTGATTCTTTTTAATCAAATCAGAAACGATCGTCGGGTTGTTTTGGATTTGTGCCTTAGAATTCGTAGAAGATACGCTTTTATTGCTTTTACGGGAACTCTGATCATTTGGTAAAGATTTTATGAAATCTCCTCGCTCTATTATGGCCGTAAGTGCGTCTTTCATGAGCGGATCATGTTGTCCCATGGCACCTAACATCATTTTTCTGCTGTCAGGTGAAGCGAGCATATGTGTAACATCAACAAACAGCCTTCCACCGGCTTTGCGCATGGGTGCATTAGTCGTTAACAGAAAAAAAGACAATCCCAGTGGTTTCATGGCATCGGTCATCATTTGTTGGTGTCCGACAGATACATACACGTGATTTTCCTGATCATTTGCTTCAGGAATTGGATATAAAGTAGTGATTGGACGACTTTGGACAATATAAAATGTATCATCAGCCAAGCACCACTCGATATCTTGAGGACAATCAAAATAAACTTCAAGCTGTCTTCCAACGCGTTCTAACTGTAAAATTTGACGGTCAGTGAGTGCTTGCGTTTTTTGCAGATCAGAATGAACTTCCTTCGTTTCTGTTCCGCCTTCTTTTAATCCATAGATAGCTAACTTTTTAGCTGCTATTTTTTTATGGATGATTTCTCCGTCTTGTACTTTATAGCAATCGGCAGATACCAAACCAGAGACTATCGCTTCTCCAAGTCCAAATCCTGCATCGATTGATAGTAGTTTTCGGTTAGAAGTGACTGGGTCAGCGGTAAATAAAATACCTGAAGCCTGCGGGAAAACCATTCTTTGAACAATAACAGATATGTGCACTTGACTATGGTCAAATCCATTTTTAATACGGTAGGTTACCGCGCGATTTGTAAATAGAGAAGCCCAGCATTTGCGAATGTGTTCAAGGATTGCTTCTTTGCCTCTGATGTTTAAATAGGTGTCATGTTGGCCAGCAAAAGAAGCATATGGCAAATCTTCAGCAGTCGCGCTTGAACGAACGGCATAAGAATGCTCCTCGCCAAACTGAGAGAGATAATGAGCAACGGCTTTTACAACATCGGAAGGAATGTCTACCTCGAGAATGGTTTGGCGGATTTTTTCGCTGATTTTACAAATTTGATCTTGGTCATTTGCTTTTAGCATCGTTAGCTGGTTCAGTAACGCTTGAAACGTTTCATTTTGTTCAAGGGCTTTTTCATACCCGGCCGTTGTCACACAAAACCCTTCCGGTACTCGTATTTCTTGAATTTTTGATAACGCCCCTAAATTCAAGGCTTTTCCTCCAACAAGTGAAAGCTGTGTTTGTTCTATTTCTTGAAAGCTAAGAACTAAAGAGTTCATTCAACATCTCTCCTAACCGGTAATGTTTTATTGATTTTACCAGCAGTAAATAAGAATAAACAGTCTATATCGGCGTTTTTTTATGTGGTATAATTAAAGTAGGAAGAAAAATACACGCCTTTTTGTTTGCGGTTACATATTTGAGGGTTGTATAACTAAGTTATTTAATTGATTCGTACTCCTTTTAAAGCAGGTAAGTACACGCCTCATAACGCTTCCCTTCTCCCTTCCTCTTTTGACTACAAGAGAATCCTTTCCAATGCTTTTTACCACATTTTCTAAGACAGAATAAATTTCTTTTTAACCCTTCTTTCAGCTAGTCACCTGAAGAGTCTAGCACATCAAATGACTAACTCTCTTTTTTGCTATTTTGAAATCATAGCTTTACGAATGTATCTCTTTGCTCGTTTTCTAGCAAGTGTATAAACAATCATCTGCAGTACAAGCGCCGCAAGGCTTATGAGTACGATTTGCTCAACAGAAGTAAAAGGCGAAAAATATTTTTCCCATTTTGGACCAGGAAGTCTTAATGCGTTATAAAAGTATGAAGTGCTAAAAGAAACTATATTTCCTAAAATAAGTGATGAATCCGCTCTAATCAGCCCACTTAGATAAGATAGTACGACTGTAACCATGGCCATGATTATATAGTTTGCCTTTGAACCATCTTCAAAATCTTTTTGCATAGATAAATAAACATATGGAATGCAATAAATGGTAAAAATTATAAAAGGAAGTAATCTTCTCATATAGTAATCTCTCCAATATTCAGGATTCGACATAGTTCTCTATTATTATAAATTACAAAAGAGAATTTTTTCCAGTTTTTTGTACGCAGAGAGTGTAGAAATACCTATATATCAAGTAATCATTTTTAGAATTAGTTCTTGAACAAAGTAAAAAAGCACTCTTGTGAGTGCTTTTTTACTTCATATTTATTAAACAACACATGTGCTTTAATCGAACATTCTCTGTTTACTAGAGAATATTGCGTCTTTATATACTACTGTTTTAAGAATTTTATAGATTTTCTCTATATCCGGCTTTATCATTTGCTTCTTCCCTTTAATTATCTGTATGACTTATCGTAGCCATTACCCATTCTTCTAAGCTATCTGCTATTACTTCACGCTGTTCCCAATCGTGCCAAAAGGTGATAATTTGGCCGGCTTTTCCTCTTTCATCAGGGTCCAAGTCTATACAAATATCATCTCCTCCCCCATTCGTAGCAATCGGAATCCAACGTGGGTTCCACCAAAATTCTTTTTTCACTGGTCCAATAGGTTCTACTTCTGGAAAATCTTCAAACTCTCCTCCGTCTAACAACTCTTTTAATGTTTGCCACGTATACAGAATCTCCTCTAAAGGTAATAGAGTATAATTTTCAATAGCTGCTATATATTCATCACGCTGTCCATTATGTATCATTAACCAGTCTTTAAGGTTTTGGGGGAATGTTAGTCCCATCTTTTGTTCAACCTCTGTAATTTCTGATTTAGCAGCTGCTTCGTTAAGTGTTCCTACTGCTTCTGGTCGATTTATTTTTAACCACTGCTCAAACTCATTCCAAACCTGCTTCATTTTAGGGGCCTCCTTATATAACATCATTAAATGAATCTATGAAAAATGATTGGGTACTCTTTAAGCTTATACTAATTATGTATGGAAATCTTATGTAAATAAACTGTTTTATTACTTTTTATTATATGAAACGAACATCAATTAGTTCACTTAGCCTCATTTAAAAAATCTATTGTTTTAATGGTTTTTACCACTGCATCTATGACTGCATCAATAGTCATTTTTTTGGTCTTTATTTCATTAAAGCACCGGATTGTTAAAGGTCTTAAAATTACTATTTCTTATCGAACTAAAGCACCCTTTACTTTAAGTACAACCTTTCACAACCTGCAGTATTTCTTCATTTAAACGTAGTTTTCTCTTATTCTGCTTATATCTACTCTAGGTGAAAAGCCAAACATTCGGGAATATTCTCGACTGAATTGCGATTGACTTTCGTACCCCACTCTGAATGCGACATCAGCTACATCTGTTGACTCTGCTAATAACAAACGCCTCGCTTCCTGCAACCTCAGTTGTTTTTGAAACTGAATGGGGCTCATTGCCGTTACCTCTTTAAAATGTCGGTGTAGCGATGAAACACTCATATTCGCTATTTTAGCAAGCTCTTCAATACGAAAAGACTCTTCATAGTTATTAATAATATGGTCTATAACCTCTCTTATTCTAGAGGCATTGCTACCTTCTAATGCCATTTGTTCAAGTGCTTCGCCATGTGGACCTTGTAGGATCCAATAGAGAATTTCTTTTTTTAATAATGGAGCAAGAACAGAGATATGTTTTGGAGTGTCTAGCAAAGATGCTAACCTTACTACTGCGTCTAACAAAGATGGCTCTATTTTGCTAACATACATAGCTCGTTTTACGTTCTTTCCTTGTCCCGTTTTAATATGTGTTCCATTTAAAACCTCTAAAACCTGGCTAGAGGTAAATTCAAGTTTCAAGGCTAAATATGGGGACTCGGCTGAGGCTTTGATGACTTGACCTGTAACTGGCAAGTCAACTGATGCCACAATATAATGACCGGAACCGTAAAAAAAGCGCTCTTCTCCCAATAATACCTCCTTTTCTCCATGGAGGATAACACAAAAAGATGGCTCGTTAACTCTAGAGATGGGTTCAGTAATAGTAGATTCACGGATGAGAAATAAGGAAGGAATAGTGGTAGAATGAACACCGTCCTGCTTGCAAAGGCGTTCAATGAGTTTAGAAAGCTCATGTTGCTGTTTATAGGTTTTGTTAGACATAACTTATTCTCCTTTTCTTTACTTTCGGTTCATTATATCTGATATCCATTGATTGAGTAAGAGGATCTAAGAGGATTAGGCAAAAACTTGATAGCAATGTGCTAATGGTTTCTTTATTATTTATGACATAATTAACCGTAAATAAGTCACGATAAATGTGATAAATAACTAAGAGAGAGGAAGCAGTTAAATGGAATATGTAAAACTTGGTAATACAGGCTTAGATGTATCTCGACTTTGTCTTGGATGTATGGGTTTTGGGGACGCCAACAAATGGCTTCATCAATGGGTGCTTAATGAAGAGGACTCTCGCCTTGTTATAAAAAAAGCCCTGGACTTAGGAATTAATTTTTTTGATACAGCAAATGTATACTCACTGGGTACAAGTGAAGAATACCTTGGACGAGCTCTTAAGGATTATGCTAATCGCGATGAAGTTGTCATAGCAACTAAAGTACACGGACAAATGCATAAAGGTCCAAACGGCTCTGGTCTCTCTCGAAAAGCAATTATGAGTGAAATCGATAAAAGTCTTAAGAGGTTGGAAACTGATTATGTAGATCTTTATATCATTCATCGCTGGGATTACACTACCCCCATTGAAGAAACAATGGAAGCATTACATGACGTGGTGAAGGCTGGCAAAGCAAGATATATTGGTGCTTCTGCCATGTACGCTTGGCAGTTCCAAAAGGCATTACATACAGCAGAAAAAAATGGTTGGACTAAGTTTGTGTCTATGCAGAATCATTTAAACCTAATATACCGTGAAGAGGAACGAGAAATGTTACCCCTTTGTAAGGAAGAGAAAATTAGTATCACTCCATATAGCCCTCTTGCATCAGGGAGATTAACACGTGACTGGTCAGTAACAACGCATCGTTCTGAGACAGATCAAATTCAAAAATCTAAATACGATGCGACTGCAGGAGCCGATCGATTGGTTGTAGAGCGAGTAGCCTCCCTCGCAGAAAAACATGATATCCCTCGTACACATATCGCACTTGCCTGGTTGCTACAAAACGAATCAGTCACAGCTCCTATAATTGGGGCTACGAAAATACCACATCTTGAAGATGCTGTAGGTGCTTTATCGATTAAGCTAACATCTGAAGAAATTGCGTTTCTTGAAGAGCCATATGTACCACACCCAATAGTTGGCCATAATTAATAATGTGATAGCTTATTATAAGGCAAAACCCCTCATTTCCTTATGTAGGAAGTGAGGGGTTTTGATTTCTAACGTTTTTTTAATACTCCCGATAAAGTCTGCTCTACACCACTTTAATTATTATGAGAGGTTCTATAACTTATAAAACCTTCTCCGTTAGGCTTTATGACCTCTTATAATGCCGTTTCGATAACGAGCTGTTGGATGATCAAAATAACATGAATCCCTTAGCATATTATTCTTTC
Source organism: Priestia aryabhattai (assembly GCF_023715685.1). Lineage (NCBI taxonomy): Bacteria > Bacillati > Bacillota > Bacilli > Caryophanales > Bacillaceae > Priestia > Priestia aryabhattai. The sequence continues at coordinate 6,342 of NZ_JAMBOQ010000004.1, read as the reverse complement.
TTAGGCTAATTAATCCTCCGATACTTTATCGCCTTGTCTCAGTTAGTGTAGCGACACTGAAAATTATGCTAACACCTTACGTATTTGCGTTTGAAACCAAGCCGGCCTCTATCTATATCCTTTTGAATAGTTTCGGAGGCAAGAAGGATACTACTTTTTTTCTTGTCCTTCTTAACTTCCACTGGACCTACTGCCTTTGCGATTTCAACCGCCTTATCATGAAGCGGCAAATATGAGATTCCGACTGTATAGATAAAATTATTCATAGCTGATTTCGTTCGATCTGGAGAAGCGTGAATCGTATTTTCCACTTGGTCAAGCATATTGGCAATCTTACTTGCGCTAAATTCATCGTCTGGACGATTACCCAAAAGCCAGCAGTAACAACTCCAGCCTGCAGACATTTTAAGTTCTTCATGGCTCACAATCCATTTATCAGCAACAACTTGCGCAAAATCGGTTTCTGCCAAAGTTACTGCAACTACATAATCCGATAGCATGTAAAAATACGCTGCATCTATCCAACGCTCTAAATCCTCTTCAGTCACCCTTGTTGGGTCTGCAATGATACCAGCTAAATACATAGCATCGTAGTTACCAGAGGCATAAAGCTGCTCAGCTAAAGGCTGGTTTTTCTTGATTTTCTTTGCAATGGGCTTCATTTTTCCCGTTGCCACTCCAAAAAGTGGATCGTGTGCACCATTGTTTATGTAAGTCTTTTTAATTCGTTCCGTACCGAGCGCTTCAAGTTCTTTCATAACCATTTCGAAATTCATTTTTTTATACTCTCCTCCTCTACCACTCATAAATTTGAGCACCTTTTTAAAAAAATTTAGCTTCTAATTCATCTTACGATTTCTAAGCTACTGGGGGTCAGTTTACCCCTCATAATCTGTTTTTTTATTTTCGCCAAAAAGTTGAACAATCTTTTTTATCTAAAATATTGAACTCGATTATTTTTTTAAGTAATTTATAGTTTACTGAATCAGTCCATGGAATGCGGAACAAGCCTTTGGTAGCGCTGTATTCAGCCTGAGCAATTTCATCAGCAAATTGCGCAATACCTACTTCTTCAGGTGAAACGCTCAAATGATGCTTGGCTGTGGAAAAGCCAATGATAAATTTATCGTGATTGGTAAACATTGGTGTATTCCACTTGATTTGCGGTTTCAAATTCGGGAAATTAGTAGAAACCCAATCCAAAACTTCCTCTGTTCGGTTCCGATGGTCAGGGTTATCAATACGCGCTAAATATTCTGCCAAAACTTCCATGCCATTTCCTCCTAAAATTAAAAAATATTCTGAACGGTTTAGTTTTTCAATCTACTCTAATTTTACATGAATCCAATATCAATAAGTTCACTCAATTTCATTTTATTTTTTAATTCAAATACGTCATCAATGAAGATAAATAGTTCCTCCAGCGAATCCACAAACTGAATGAAGCCTGTCTCTGTTATGCATTGGCCTTGCTTATAGCATTTCTTAAGGGCATAGGCTCTTTCACGCTACGAACAGTTAATATTTAAATAACAGTTCGTCGTTATTAAAGTAGTACTCACTTCTATGAGGCCTATTGAAATAAAATGTACGCGAAATGAATAATAATTTCTTGATTTATCCGTTGTATATAAATATAATGTAACTGGAGTACGCAAAAAGAGAACATAAAATTAAAAATATACTTTTCGTTATTATAATTTTTTCGATTCCATTCATTACCTATATACAAAAAAAGGATGTTCATTATAATGAAATTACAGTATGAAGAGATTAAAAGAGATACTCCAACTTAATGCTGTAGTTTCGTTAATTAAGTTACACATGGCATAAATCCTAAATTCCTTTAGCTTTCGGAGAAGATATATGTAGTTATTACGATTGATATTTTTGAAAGCGATATCATTTAATTTAAAGAAAAACATTTTAAGACATTTAATTATTTTAACAAATTATAGAGGTATCTAGTGTTATTGTTACCTTATCTCTAGACACTAGGTAAAGGAGAAGATATTTCTTTATATGAAATGAGGGAATAATAGATTAGGATATTATTGTCCAATTCTAGGAGTATAAATATAGAAGTGACTGTTACTATATTTATATGAATGTTAGACAAAAAACAGAACTCCAAAAAGGTTAAAAGGATAATGGAAAATCTCTTTATAAACGATATTATATGCTCAAGTATATAATGTGAGCCGAAAAAGTGTATTTTTACAATGAAGATTATGAAAACGTTTTACTGAAGGGGGAGTTAATTTCAAATTATATGATTACCATTTATGTTAAAGATTATCCACACATTAGACTTATTTTTAATTCTTGTCTTTTTTATAGACGCTAGCCTAAGCATAGGCTCTCTTTAAGTGTTTTAATGAACCGAAAATTGAAAGGGGTTACAACCATGAAGAAATTGGGATTAGCTACACAAATATTTATTGGACTTGCGTTCGGGATTGCTATAGGCGCTATTTTTTATGGAAATAATACAGTGATGGCCATTCTTCAACCTTTAGGGGATATTTTTCTTCACCTAATTAAAATGATTGTTATTCCTATCGTTGTATCCGCACTCATCGTATCTATAGCTGGTGTGGGTGATATTAAAAAGTTAGGAAGACTAGGTGGAAAAACCATTCTTTATTTTGAAATTGTTACTACAATTGCATTAGCAGTGGGCTTATTAGCCGCAAATTTATTCCATCCAGGTGCTGGTATAGATATGGGGAACCTCGAGAAAGGTGATATATCCAAATATGAAGAAACATCTAAAACAACTGAGAGTGCAGGTGTAGCAGCTCAAATCGTTCATATTATCCCAACTAATATATTCCAATCGTTGACTGAAGGGAATTTATTAGCGATTATCTTTTTCTCAGTCTTATTTGGTCTAGGAGTTGCAGCAATTGGAGAAAAAGGCAAACCAGTTTTAAACTTTTTTGAAGGCGTACTAGAATCCATGTTTTGGATGACAAACTTAGTTATGAAATTTGCCCCATTTGGCGTATTTGCTTTAATTGGTTTGAATGTAGCAAAGTTTGGAATTGGTTCATTAATCCCTTTAGGAAAGTTAGTACTCGTTATATATCTGACCATGATTTTCTTTGTTTTTGTAGTATTAGGTATTATTGCAAAAATGGCTGGAACTAATGTTTTAGTACTTATAAAAATCTTAAAAGATGAGTTAATTTTAGCATTTACAACCGCAAGCTCTGAAGCAGTATTGCCAAGGTTAATGACTAAAATGGAGAACTTTGGTTGTCCAAAAGCTGTTACATCATTTGTTATTCCGACAGGATATACCTTTAACCTTGATGGATCATCCATTTACCAAGCCATTGCTGCCCTTTTCATTGCACAAATGTATGGCATTCATTTATCCTTCATAGAACAAATTACACTTTTACTTGTGTTGATGTTGACTTCTAAGGGAATGGCAGGAGTTGCAGGAGCATCATTTGTTGTTGTATTAACAACACTGGGCTCAATGGGATTACCTCTAGAAGGTATGGCATTCATTGCTGGTATTGATCGCATTTTAGATATGTTTCGTACATCTGTCAACGTAGTAGGTAACGCATTAGCTGCTATTGTGATGTCTAAGTGGGAAGGCGGATTCGATAAAGAAAAAGCAAAGCATTATACAGATTCTATTAGAAAATCGGACGTAGCATAAAAAAATTTCTTTTTATGTAAAGAAGGAGATCAATGTTATGGCAAATATAGAAATACCTAAAAAACAAAATGTAAGAATTGAAAAAGATTTCCTAGGAACAAAAAAAGTTACTACTTATGCTTATTATGGGATTCAAACTTTACGTGCAGTTGAAAACTTTCCAATAACAGGATATCGAATTCACCCAGAGCTTATTAAAGCATTAGGAATCGTTAAAAAGGCTGCTGCTCTTGCTAATATGGAAACAAAAAGGTTATATGATGGGTTGGGTAATGCAATTATTGAAGCAGCAGACGAGGTTATTGAAGGAAAAAGAAATGATCATTTTATTGTTGATCCAATACAGGGTGGTGCAGGGACCTCAATGAATATGAATGCAAATGAGGTTATCGCAAACAGGGCTTTAGAGTTACTTGGTCATAAAAAAGGTTCTTATTCTGATTTAAGCCCTAATAGTCATGTAAACATGTCACAATCAACAAATGACGTATTCCCAACTGCTATTCATATTGCAGCCCTTAATCTGTTAAATAAGTTACTAAAAACAATGCATTATATGCACAGTGTATTTCATAAAAAGGCAGAACAATTTGATTCTATTATAAAGATGGGACGTACTCACCTACAAGATGCGGTTCCAATCCGTCTTGGTCAAGAATTTGAATCATATAGTCGTGTTCTTGAGCGCGATATGAAACGTATTAAGCAATCCTATGGACATTTATATGAGGTTAATATGGGAGCAACTGCAGTTGGAACGGGTTTAAATGCAGATCCACGTTATATCGAAAATGTTGTAAGATATCTAGCAAATATCAGTGGTTTACCACTTAAGAATGCCGATCATCTTGTAGACGCGACTCAAAATACAGATGCTTATACAGAAGTTTCTGCAGCATTAAAGATTTGTATGGTAAATATGTCGAAAATAGCGAATGACTTACGTCTAATGGCATCTGGGCCCCGTGCAGGACTAGCAGAAATCACTTTGCCAGCTCGTCAGCCAGGGTCTTCTATTATGCCTGGAAAAGTTAATCCTGTCATGCCAGAGATGATTAATCAGGTTGCCTTTCAAGTTATCGGTAATGATCATACAATTTGCTTAGCTTCTGAAGCAGGTCAACTTGAGCTTAATGTTATGGAACCTGTTCTTATTTTTAATTTACTTCAATCAATTAGCATCATGAATAATGCTTTTCAAACATTTACGGATTATTGCCTGCAAGGGATTGAGGCGAATGAAGAACATTTAAAAGAATACGTAGAAAAAAGTGTAGGTATTATTACGGCTATTAATCCCCATATTGGATATGAAGTGGCTGCTAGAATCGCACGAGAAGCAATACTAAAAGGTGAATCCGTACGTGAATTATGCTTAAGGTATGATGTTTTAACAGAAGAAGAATTGGATCTTATTTTAAATCCTTTTGAAATGACTAATCCAGGGATTGCTGGAAACTCCCTTTTTGATAGAGAATAAACAGGTTTTAATATGAAATGAAATTCACTACTATCATCTGTGTGGTTCTTTAATTAAATAATATTAGTAAAATAACTGCTGATTCATTCGAACTGTCCTTTCATTGTTAGGCAAAAACTAATAATGAGAGGGTAATTTTTATACTTTAATAATTAAATTGCTCTCTTCTTTTACATTTCTAACAACTTTAAGAATGACCTTAAATGTAAATTAAGTTTTAAAAGCTTTGCTCATAATAGAAAGGTTTCTTTATAGCGCCCTTTTTCTCTTCTTTTGATGTACTTGTAGATTGTGCGACACCAACTAATGTATCATTAAAATAAAATTGGATAACTAATAAGGCTTAACTTGGAGTATAAACGTCAAAGCATTTATAAGAAGATTTTCACCCTGAAAGGACCCATTCTTTAAACATTTACACTTACTGAGGACAAATGAAGCTGTTGTCAAATACCTATAAAAAAGTCTCGCACAATCGGCGAGTCCTTTTGTTTTTTAGTCTGTTTTTCACTTTCATTTTCTAACAAAAACAACCTGTTTAATATGAAGGAGAAAACTATAAAAAATCTGTTTGATTAACGTTTTAACTTTAAAACATGTGGTACACATATCTTTGCCTCATGATCTAAGCTCACCTTAGCCAGTAAGAGATTCGGACCGATTCCTGCGGTAGCTGTCAGCCGTGTCTTACGATAAATCTCGTTAATGATTTTATGGGCTAATTCTTCTGGTGTGCGAGCGAATAAATGTAACGAAGCTGTGGCATCAATAAACAACTCATCAATGCTATACGCATGAAAATCCTCAGGAGCCACATACTGTAACACCAAACTCGAAATATAGTTCGAAGCCTTGATATATCTCTCCATGGATGGATTCACCACATGGATATCTTTCCTTTTAGGAATGTCGAAAAGACGACTTCCTGTTTTGATCCCTTCTTTCTTTAATAAAGGTGTGGCAGCTAACACAACCGATCCCGACCGTTTAATATCTCCTACTACCGCCAGCTTTGTTTTCAACGGACCTAACCCCCGTATGACAGAGGAAACCGAGGATAACGATAGGTAGCCTACTAAGTGTAAAATCTGATATGATTCCATTCTCTTTTGGGCTTTCCCCCGTTCCACACCGTGCGTGAGACTTTCACCTCACACGGCGCTCCAGCAATTCCTAAGTTTGA